>CALKXO010000483.1 GCA_938003615.1 uncultured Pirellulaceae bacterium
TCGCGCCGTTTGTTGGGAATCGTCGACGAAGCCTATCAACGTGAAGATGGATCTTTAGTCATTGTTGTGGATCCGTCGAGCAACCGATTGATCTTGAAGGGCACACCGACAGCAATCGAAGAATTCAAAAGCATTGCTGCCGTTGTCGACGTTCAAGCGAAAGAAGAAGAACTCAACACGGAGCGGCCTTATCTGAAGAACTATCCGATTTTCACTGATCCAGAAATCGCCCGCAAAGTCATGGAGACGATGCTGGACGGCACCGATGCGACGGTCGGCCAAGACGAAACAACAGGCGCGATCATTTTGCGAGGCCGCAAAGAGCACCATGAACTAGCCGCTGAAACCATCGCAACTTTGCGAGGCGAATCCGGGACCACAAAAATCATTCAACTGCAGAACTCCAGTGCATCCACGATTCTGTCGGCTGTTCAGTCACTCATGAATCTGACCACCGACGGCGAAAATCCGAAAGGCCCGAAACTGCTGGCCAACACGTTGCAAAACTACATCGTTGTGCGCGGCACGCCGGCAGAGATCTTCGAAACCACAGAAACCATTCTCCAGCTCGATCAAGCTCAGCAGCTGGATCCTGATCGCGTACGCACCAATGCACGCATCATCAAGATGGCTCCAAGTAAGCGCGATGACCTGATCGACGCCGTCGAGGATTACTGGCCGGCAACAGGACGCAAGAACAGCTTGCGAATTATCATGCCCGAAGACCGCAAAAAGGCAACCGGCGGATTGAGACGATTTGGCTCTCCCAATTCGGACTCCCAAGAGCTTCGACAATCAGACATCGAAGACTTGCTTGCACCTCCTCTTGAGCCATCGGCTCGGGATGAGACGCCCTCAGTGCCATCAGCGCCCCCAAGCGACGGCAACAATAAAAACAATAAAGTTCAAACTCGACACTCAACCAAGCCTATCGCGTTTCCGCCGTCGGCTTTTGCTGCTTCCGGTCTAACACACCTCTTCCTAACCAGTGCCGTGGCGTACCAGCCACAGGAAGAAGCTGAACCAAGCCAGAACAGTAATAGTGACTACATTCCACCGGAGTCGCGTACTTCGGTCCCCGGATCGCCTGTCGTTATCAAAGGGACCGCCTTTGGAATTTTGATCGAATCAGACGACTTGGATGCATTGGACGACCTTGAAACGATTTTGCTTCAGGAGGTTGGCGAAGAAGGTATCGATCAAGGGCTGACCGTCTTCTATCTGAAGTATAAGAAAGCAGCGTCGATCAAGTCTGCCATCGAGATGATGTTTGGACTTGGCGGTGGCTCATCTGGTGACGGAGGAGGAGACCTGCTGTCGGGAATTGTCGGCAACATGGCCGGCGGCGGTGCCGGTGATTTGCTTGGCGGCGTGCTCGGCGGAGGCACGTCTTCTTCTGGTGCCGTGATCAGTCTTGAAGGTGACGTTCAAGTTGGCATGTATGTACCGCTGAACCTGATTTACATCAGTGGAGCGACGCAGAGTGACCTAGAAGTTATCCAAGACGCAATCGACACATTTGACCAACCGACAGCACCGCAAGACCCAGAATTGGCGGGGCAGTTCTACGTTATTGAGATCAAACATCGCGATCCTGAAGAAGTCATGACGCGCATTCAAAATCTAATGGCGGACTACATTCAGACGGACGATCGGGCTCAGTTAAGTGGCGGTGGCAACGGCCCCGAACAAATGGCCAGAATGATGCGCAAGATGGCCGGCGGAGGCGGCGACGATGGCGGCAGCGAGCCAGCACAGGATCAGCCAAAGATCCGTTTGGATTTGGACAAAGAAACTGACCAAATTTTGATCACCGGACCTGAGTTTATTTACAAGCAGGTCAAGGCGCTGGTGGAGCAAATTGACACTCCGTCATTTGAAAACGTCAAACGAACCAAAATGCTTCCCAGTGGCATTGTGACCGCTGCGACGTTGAAGATCATTCAAGAACGTTTTGGAGGAAAAATTGTCACTGTGGCCGAAAACGACCAAGAAGAGGGAGAATCGGCTCAGACAGCCAACGACAACGCCAAAGGAGGGGCTAACAAGGCCAGCAGAGCGACCCAAGACGCGGCCAAAAAACAGCGCGATGCTCAACGCCAACAAGCCGCAGAATTCTTCCGAAATATTCGAGGTGGCGGAGGTGGCGGACAGCGCGGAGCCGGTGGCGGACAGCGCGGAGCCGGTGGCGGCGGCGGTCGCGGTCGCGGGCAATAAACGGCAACCGACGTCTATCGAGGGCGTCACGCAAGAGTTAGCGACGTGGAAGATATAGCTGCGGGATTTGCGATGCTCGGCATTGGACGAAATCACGAATCCCTACGGAAGATTCCCGCACCGCCACCCCTGCGGTGGCGCCACTCCTGAGGTGGCGGTCTTGGTTTCGCCCACTACGAGACAGGAGTTCTCGAATCGTGCGACTGCAGATTTAAGGACCGGCTAAAAGAGCCATAACACCAATGACTACGCGTCGTCATCTTTCTTCGTGATCTCAATCCCCAGCTCTTTCAGCTGCATGGTTTCCACCAAGTTCGGCGCTTCCATCATCAGGTCGGTCGCTTTTTGCGTTTTCGGGAACGCAATACAATCACGGATGTTATCCAGACTGTTGAACAACATCACGACTCGATCGATCCCCAACGCGATTCCACCGTGCGGGGGCGCTCCATACTGCAGGGCGTCCAAGAGGAACCCAAAACGCTCCTGAGCCGCTTGCGCATCCAAACCGAGCAACCCAAAAACTTTCTCTTGGATCTTGCTATCGTGAATTCGAATCGTTCCGCCACCCGCCTCGTATCCGTTGATCACCAGATCGTACGCCTGAGCGCGGGTCTTGCCGGGATCGGAATCGAGTTTATCCAAATCCTCAACCAACGGTGCGGTAAACGGGTGGTG
>CALKXO010000484.1 GCA_938003615.1 uncultured Pirellulaceae bacterium
TCTGAATAATTTCGTTTGCCAGACCAACCGACTTGTTGGATTCGAAGTCGAACTTCTTGCGAATCGGAATGTCTAATTCGTCGCCAACATCGTTGAGGATGCTCTCTGAGAACTCACGATCCAACGCCGACAAAACAACGACTTCGTTTTCCTGTTTTTTGATGCAACCGATAAAGCAAACGAATATCATTATCCAAAAAGAAACCCTAAAGGGGACGGGAAAACCCTCCCCGTCGGCGAGCCTCCGACCCGCCCGAGGGGAGGGCAACCGTGGAACCGAAACCCAGTTTCTACCTACAGAGTGACTAGCCATCGTCAGCGCTCATTCCTAACTGCTTCATCTTGCGATACAAATTCGATCGATGCAGCCCCATGTTGGCCGCTGCGTCGGTCATATTGCCTTTCGCGTTGTCGATCTGACGCTGAATGTACTCCACCTGAAACTGCTGCGTCGCAGCGCTTAATGATAGGTTCAGCGCAATCGCTGAATCCTGTGGCGCCGGCACGTCAATGAATGCCAGATCTTCGACGCTGACCGTTTCTCCTTCGGACAGATAGGCGATACGCTCCATCATGTTTCTTAATTCTCGCACGTTTCCGGGCCATCGATGTCCCAGCAGTTGTTTCTTCGCACTGCCAGAAATGGCGGGGGTCTCACGCCGCGCCTTCTTGCAAAACTCATCCAAAAAATGCTCGGCCAACAACATTACATCGTCCCCCCGGTTGCGCAGAGGTGGCAGTTCGATCGTCACTACGTTCAACCGAAAGAACAGATCCTCACGAAACTTCTTATCGCGCACGAGCTCGCTCAAATTTTGGTTGGTGGCCGCCACCACACGCGCCGACGTAGGAATCGTGGCGCTACCACCAACGCGCACCACGACTTTTTCCTCCAGCACACGAAGCAGTTTCGCTTGCCCGCCAAGGCTCATGTCGCCGATCTCATCGAGAAACAGCGTACCGCCATCGGCAAGCTCGAACTTACCGGCGCGTGCCTGATGAGCGTCGGTAAATGCGCCTTTCTCATGGCCAAACAGCTCGCTCTCAAGCAACGTTTCACTGATCGCGGCACAGTTCACCGCCACCATGACCGCGCCCCGCCGACTGCTCAAATAGTGTACCAACTGTGCAACGACTTCCTTACCCGTACCGTTTTCGCCAGTGATCAAAATGGATAGTTCTGTGTCAGCCACGCGCCCAATCGTCTTTTTCAGTTTCTCGATTTCGTCACACCGACCGATCAACGCCACACCGTCAGCTGCTTCATCGGCAACCTTCGTTTGGGTCGTTACCAAATGCTCGACATGCCGAGTGTTTTCGATCGCGACCGAAGCGTGATGAGCAAGCTCAACTAACGCATCCTGATCAGCCTGAGTGAAGTTTCCCACGAGGCGATTGATTACTTCAAACGCGCCGATCGTTTCCCGTTGCGAGTTGACCATCGGCACACACAACAACGTGGTCGTCTGGAAACCCAGTTGTTGATCAACGTCGCGGTTGATCTGTTGCTGTTCGTCGGAAATATCGTCGTCCACGCGAATCGGTTCCCCGGACTCCATCACCTTTCCGACAACACCAGCACCGACGGGAATGCGCAGCATGCCGTCTTCGACACCCAAAGCAGGTTTTCCAATCAGGCTCTCACCAGAGGTATCCGGGAGAAAAATCGTCGCGCGCTCGGCGCCAAGCAAGCGCGTCGAAGCTTCAGCGATCTGGATGAGTAATTCATCCGTTTCGCGCGATTGATTCCACAGCGCCGTCACTTCCAAAATCGCTTCCAATTGAGCGCTGCGCCGAGTCGTCTTGATATGTGCTCGATGTCCAATGTCAGCTAGGTCTAGGGCAGCGGTGACGGAGTCAAGCTCTTCCACTGCGATCGGGCTTGGCATGCTGATGGCCAGCACCTTTCCTGCTCGGTTGGGCCGATTCAACGGAACGGCCGACCAGTCACCGTCGGTGCAGGTCGATTCGGTATCGAGCGTTTCGGACAGCAGTTCCATCGGCGGCTGTGGTTTACCGATCGACGCCAGCGTTCGCCATTGGCCTTTGACGCCCTGCATCAGACTGACCGATGACGCTTTGAGTCCGTCGTGGATCAATTGAACCGCCGAAGCTAAAAACGAGTCGTCTTCTCCCTCAATCGCCAATAAGACGAGGGAAGGTAGGAGAGCGAGCCCCTGTTTGCCCTGCTCAATCCGCCGAGTGTGATCAGATGATGCCATAAAAGTTCACTCGATTTTCTAATCTGGAAGTCAATGTACGGCCCAACAGGTCTCGTGTGGGACGAAGAAAACTGTGGGATCGACATCAGCGTAGTCATTTTGATATCAAGGGGCAATGATAGGTCGGGGCGGTTGTGGTAAGTTACTGATTCACTCAACCATAAATTTAGATGACTTCAGCAAACGGGCCGATCTACAGGCACTGTCGCTGAAACGATAAAAACAAGAAGGAACCAACTATGGGTATGTTTGAAGGTAAAAAAGGTCTGATTCTGGGCGTAGCGAACGATCGCTCGATCGCGTGGGCGATTGCCGAAAAGATCATGGCCGAGGGCGGCGAGTGCGGTTTTACCCACCTACCAGATCGCGAAGACGACGACAAGAAAAAGAATCACCGCCGAGTTCAAAAGTGTTTTGATAAATCGGCCAACGCCGACAAAGCAAAATTTTTGGTTCCGCTGAACGTACAAGACGATGCTCAAATTGCCGAGGTCATGAAGAAGGCAGAATCTGAGTTTGGCGAAATCGATTTTCTCCTTCATTCAATCGCTTTCGCTGATCGTGCCGACCTAACGCGCGACACGGTCGAAACCAGCCGCGCTGGTTTTCAGATGGCGATGGAGATCAGTTGCTACAGCCTGATCGCAGTCGCCAATGCCGCGCGCCCGATTCTTTCCACCAATTCCTCTGTCGCTTGTATGACTTACTTCGGCGGAGAAAAATGTGTTCCCGGATACAACGTGATGGGCATCTGTAAAGCGGCGCTCGACGCCACGATGCGATACCTAGCCTATGACCTTGGCCCGGATGGAATTCGTGTCAACGCACTGAGCGCCGGTCCACTGAAAACGTTGGCGGGGAGCGCTGCCGGTGTAGGCGAGATGCTCAAAATGTACCAGCACGTCGCGCCAATGAGCCGCAACGTAACGCATGAAGAAGTTGGAAATTCTGGCGCGTTTCTATTGTCGGATCTGTCCAACGGCATCACTGGCGAAATTTTGCACATTGATGCAGGCTACAACGCGATGGGATCGCCGGGTCGTTTGACCAATATGCTGGCAGCGAAATAAACCCAGAAGTGGCCATCAGGCGATTGGCAACTAGCAAATTTACCATTGGTTGCCGATGCTGCCAGCGTCAGAGCGAAACTGGCAGCATTACCAACGGTAAGCTCTCGACTGCTCATCGCCTTAGTAGCCGATCTCGCAAAAGATGGTTGAACGAACTCAGATGGTTGAACGAACTCAAGAGCCATCCAAAGTCTGGCGACTTCGGCTACGAGATTATCCAGCGTTATTACCGCCGGTTACCGCCTAACAATCCCGCGCGATGCAAAAAGTAGATCAGCGTCAAGAACGAAGTGACGAATGCCGCGACGTAGGTCATCGCGGCGGCAAACAAAACTTTGTCGATTCCATCGCGCTCTTGGATGGTGACAATTCCGGCTTCAACAACCAATTGCTTCGCGCGATTGCTGGCGTTGAACTCAACCGGCAGTGTGACCAGTTGGAACAGCAACAGCAGCCCGTACAAAGCGGCACCAATCAAGAAAACGACTTTCCCAAGAACACCCGCAACGGCGATCAGCATGAGTCCCACCATCATCCCCATGGTTCCAAACTTTGTCCCAATGTTGGCAGCCGGAACGACCATGCTTCGCCACTTTAAAAACGGGTAAGCCGTTGCGTGCTGGATTGCGTGACCCGCCTCGTGAGTTGCGACACCGATCGCGGCGACTGAACTTTTGTCAAAGACTTGGCTGGAGAGTGCCAGCGTTTTGTTGGTCGGATTGTAGTGGTCGGTCAGCGTACCATCGACACGCACCACGCGTACATCTGTTATGCCAGCAGTATCCAATAGTTTTTGAGCCGCTTGTTGACCAGTATACCCGCGGGAAGTGGGAACATCAGAGTACTGCGAGAAACGCATCTTCACCAACCATGCGGCGCCGCTGGAAAGAACCATCCCCGGCAACATCACCAACAGGAGATACATGGGATCAAACAGGCCACGCATCCCAAATCCGAGCAAGACATAGGAATTTAAAAAAAACATTGTTGAACCAAGCATAGTGCGATTCCAGAAATAAAAAGACAAACGCGGGCAGGACGAACAACGATATTCTCATTCGCGCAGCCTGCGAGAGCATCTTTGCGGGTTTGGCCATTCAAAACAAGAGAAGTTCCCATGAGTGGCTGAGAGGAGGGTTTTCAGCCTGTTTTTCAGGCTTTTAGGCCAGAAGACATTTTGGAAAATGAGGGGATTGGGGCGGTTCTGAAATCATCGAACTATCGGGGCCAACATTTATCATCGCAATCTGACATTGGTAGTTTATCCGTGTCGGCAATTTATCCGTCAGTCGCCCCAGCCTGTCCTACCGCATCTTTCGAATCGTCCTGCATCTCTTTGGCCAACCAATTCAAATAAGCATCTAGAAATCCTTGAATCTCTCCGTCGAGCACTTTGTGAATGTCGCCCATCGTGTGACCTGTACGCGCGTCTTTAACACGTTGGTCAGGATGCATAAAATAGTTGCGAATTTGAGATCCAAAGCCGACACGTTGTTTGTTCTGATACTTATTGGCGTCTTCAGCTTCGCGTTTTTCGTCTTCTAATTTCGCCAGTTTGGCCCGCAGCATTTTCCACGCTTGGGCTTTGTTCTTGTGCTGCGAGCGCTGGTTCTGACATTGCACGACGGCGCCGGTTGGTAAGTGAGTCAGCCGCACGGCGCTGTCTGTTTTGTTGACGTGCTGCCCCCCAGCACCTCCAGCCCGATAGGTATCTGTTTTGACGTCGGCTTCGTCGATTTCTATTTCTACCGAGTCACCGATCTCCGGCGTCACATCCACCGCTGCAAAACTGGTCTGCCGTTTCCCCTCAGAATTGAATGGACTGATCCGGACCAGACGATGTAGCCCCGATTCCGCTTTCAGATACCCGTAGGCCATCGGTCCACGGATCGCAATCGCGGCGCTGTTGATTCCCGCCTCTGAATTGTCCGAACGCTCAAGCAATTCAATGGAGTAGTCCTGCTTCTGCGCCCAAAGCGTGTACATCCGCAACATGATTTCGGCCCAGTCGTTCGCGTCGGTGCCTCCGTCGCGGGCGTGGATCGTCAGAATCGCATCACAAGCGTCGCGCGGGCCGTTCAAGAGCGCTTTGAGTTCGAGGGCTTCGAGTGATTTTTCAATGCGTTCGGTTTCGGCGCGAATCTCGGGTTCGATCGACTCGTCTTCATCAGCCATTTCGATCAGAGCAGCAAGATCTTCGCCACTGGTGATCATCTCGGTTAGCGGCGCAACAATCGATTTAACTGACTTCAGCTTACCAACGATGGCTTGGGCTTTTTCTTGATCGTCCCAGAAATTGGTCGCTCCCATTTCCAGTTCGATTTCGCCAATTTGTTTGCTTCTTTGATCGTAGTCAAAGACTGTCTCGGAGCAGGGCAATGCGCTGGCGGATGCTTTTTGAACGATCGAGCAGTTCTGAATCCATTGAGACTTCTAATTCTTATTCAGGAAATTTTTGAACGATTGAGATATGACAAAACTGGGGCAGGGTCGGTCAACAAGACGATCGTGCCCCCAGGCGGCGAGCCTCCGGCCCTCAAAAAAGGGAACGGGTAGCAGAATAACGGAATCCACTTTCAAACCGAAAACCGAAAACTCTATTAAACCAACATCGCAGCGGCAGGAACTGGATAGCTTTCGCACATTTC
The DNA here is from genome assembly GCA_938003615.1 of uncultured Pirellulaceae bacterium. Classification (GTDB taxonomy): domain Bacteria; phylum Planctomycetota; class Planctomycetia; order Pirellulales; family Pirellulaceae; genus Mariniblastus. The sequence goes on from CALKXO010000484.1 coordinate 5,941, forward strand.
CTTCACCGCACCGCGGATCGATTCCAGCTTCGCGCTATCATCGGTATTTTGCAGTGCCTCGATAATCCATGCTGCAATTTGCGTCATTTGGTCGGTGCCCATCCCACGTGTTGTCAACGCCGGAGTTCCGATGCGGATTCCACTCGGGTCCATTGGCTGACGTGGATCGTAGGGAATCATGTTCTTGTTGATTGTAATCCCGCACTTGTCCAAGGTTTCTTCGGCCACGCTACCGCCAATGCCCAACGGGGTTACATCAACCAGCACCAAGTGATTGTCGGTTCCGCCACTGACCAATTTCAGATCTGACTTAAGCAAACCTTCCGCCAAAGCTTTACTGTTGGCAACCACTTTGGCAGCATATTGTTTGAACTCTGGTTTCATGGCTTCCGCGAAACAAACGGCCTTGCCCGCGACGATATGCATCAGCGGTCCGCCTTGCATGCCGGGGAAAACGGCTGAGTTCAATTTTTTGGCCCACTTCTTTTTGCACATCACCAAACCAGCGCGTGGTCCGCGTAGCGTCTTGTGTGTCGTCGTGGAGACAAAATCAGCGTACGGCACGGGGCTGTTATGTGCTCCGCCGGCGACTAGCCCGGCGTAGTGCGCCATGTCCACAAACAGAATCGCGCCAACCTCGTCAGCGATCTCCTTGAATTTTGCGTGGTCGATCTCGCGCGGATAAGCACTTGCTCCGGCAACAATCATTTTCGGCTTATGCTCTTTGGCCAATGCCGCAACCTGATCGAAATCGATGCGGTTGGTGTCTTTGGTGACACCATAATTGACAAAGTTATATAGCTTTCCCGAAAGGTTCAGTCGCATGCCATGCGTCAGGTGACCTCCGTGAGCTAGGTCAAGCCCCAGAACCGTATCGCCAACATCGAGAGCGGCAAGGTAAACAGCTTGGTTCGCTTGAGAACCTGAGTTCGGTTGAACGTTTGCGTACTCAGCACCAAAGAGCTCTTTGGCTCGATCGCGTGCAATGTCTTCGATCACATCGACAACTTCGCAACCGCCATAGTACCGGCGGCCGGGGTAGCCTTCGGCGTATTTGTTGGTCAGTACGCTGCCAGCGGCTTCCATAATGGCGGGACTGGTGTAGTTCTCGCTGGCGATCATTTCGAGGCCGTCTTGCTGACGGACGGCTTCGTCGTTGATCGCGTTGAAAATATCGGGGTCTTGGCTCTGCAAAAAATTCATGGGGTTACCGGTAGTCTGTGTGGGAGTCCAAAAAAATAGTTGGCAACGAAAACGCCTATTGTTCCGAGATTTGACTATATCGGTAGATCAAATCCCCGAGAACTAGAACAACTATGTCGTTTGTCGCTATTTTAGTTTGAAAATGGAGACTTCCAAGTGTCCCGAATTGTCACGCAAGCGTGCCGGTGATTCGTTGACTCTCAACCACAAAACACCGCTTCCAGTGACCTCCGATGTGCGTCCGACTGCGATAGTATCGACTGGTCGGACCTTCGCCACGTCGTCCTGCGACAAATTTTCAGGTACCACGCAAGCCATCAACTTGCCCAGTGGCTGGCCCGAATAATAGTCAATCGTGATCCCTTCGGCTTGGCTGACCCACGGCTTGGTGGTTTTCCCTACAACAATTTCACCCACCGCAGAAATCCCAAAACGATCTCCCTGCCCAATCCTCATCCCAGTCGACTGCCAGCTTTGTGACGCCGAGATCTTAAACCCTGTGGCGTTGTTAAGTTTTGTGGCGACCGGGACCGGTTCCGCCTTCGTCAACCTCGCGGCGCGCACGTCATATCCATAATCAAGTTCGTTGATAAACAGGGCCCAGTCTCGGTCCAGCGTCTCCCGATGTGGCTTGAGTGCTTCGACGAACGACAGATTGAAACTGATTTGCAATTCAGAAACATCGACCAAGTCCGGCAAACGCGCAAATGCTCTTGCTGATAGAGGGTGCTCCGAGAGGAACTCACATGCCGCCCAACTCCAAGCGTAATACTTGACCGCGCGAAACGCGGACGGGGGAATATTTAGCACTTCCTCAAGCGACATGGCCTGTTTATCGGCGACCATTTTTCGGATGCGACCAATTCGGCCCCATCCCTTGGAATCATTGACCGAAGCAATTTTGGCGGCCAACTCCAGCCCCTGTCCATCCCATTGATGTAGCGCTACCCATTCGGCCATTCCTTCAGAGTACCAAGGCGGACCCGTCGATCCCTTGAACCAGTTCATGAAAGCGTGCGTTCCCTCATGCAGCATTAAATGCCGCGTGTAATAATCGTCGGGCTGAGCATACATCCAGAATTCGTGGCCGCGACTGTAGCCCGCCGGAAATTTTGGCAAATCATCAGGGATCAACCGCGCCTGTTGAAAGCGTACTTTGTCCTGCATCACGATCGCGGACAGTGAATAATCTTTGGCGTCCGAACGATCGATGTCAAATCGCTCACACCACAGAGGCACCGCCGCGTCAAAGAGCTCTACCCACCGTTGACGCGGATCGGCTTGGTTTCCAATCGCTTCTTGGTTTCCAGATATTTCCGCTCGCACGTCCGTATAGAGTGTGATGTGCTTTCCACGAAAGATAGAAATCCCTGCCGCCGCAACACGTTGAGGGTCAATCTTCATCGGCCGAGGCATCCCCGGATTGATGCGCTGCATGGAGCGCTGCCGGGATGCTTCTTCATTGACGTCGCGCTGAACGGCGATCGCCGGAGAAAAGCCGCACGCGACCAACAGCACCACCGTGAGGGTCCAGAGAAACAGAACCCGTTCGGTAAGTATGGGACTTCGCCAAGTAACAAGCAACATTCGACGCCATCAAAAACGGAACGAGTAAATGTGCAAGGTAGCCGAAATCGCCGAGCCTTTGAAAGCCCTGTTGGCAAACTTTCACTTTGTTTCCGTCGCCGCAACAACCGGTGCTAACGCACAAACGGCCAGCAAGCCGAAACAAAAGCGATTCTCTAAAGCCTAAAGCGATTCTCTAAAGCCAGTTAATCCGTTGCCCGGCAGCCAATGGACTACACAGAAGGATTCGTGCTGTTTGCCAACGCCGACAAATACAACGTCGCGCTGCCTCGGTCATTGACTGGCTTAATCAATTTCGCGGCGTGACGAATCACGTCTCGACGACTGACTTGGCCGACTAACTTGCCATCGCGCAGCACGGGCAACCGTCGAATCGGCTGACTGATAAACATTTGAGCCACGCTGAACAACTGCATCTTCTCGTCGATCGAAACCGGATCCTCGATCATGAACGACCCCACTTCACTGCTGGGCAGTGATCGGTAAGTCGCATCTAACAATACTTCCAGACAACATCGTTCGGTAAACATACCCAGCAATCGTCCGTCAGTGTCGACAACCGGCGCACCAGAAATGTTGTTCTTGACCAACAGTGACACCGCGTGGAACACATCCTGTTCTGGATGTAGTTTGACCAGTCTGGTAGTCATTACATCCGCAGCACACAACACATCGGGAACATTCTTAAAACCAATCGCCATTGCAGCCTCCTAACAAGACACCGAACCGAAAAACATCTCTGACCCAATCAACTTGGGCATCTCTAATTTTATACTAGTGGTCAACAAACACCTAATTTTTCTGCAGTGCGACAAGTCAACAAGTGTTTGCTGAAGCGGCAAGAAAAACCGCTTGTGAAATTTGTCACAAACTTCGCCCGCCTTTTTCACTGTCGCCGCGTTGCCGTTGACGCATCAGTGCCCCCAGAACTTTTTTATTGACGTTCTCAAATTTGTATAAAACGGATGATCTCAAACGACATGCGCGGCTGATATCTTGTCGCTGGAACTTCGTGGCCAACTAGATTCACTTTCTTTTGTGGACCTATGGACAGCAATCGCAGCCTTGGCCCTTACATTTCATTCAACCGACATCAACAGTAGTGCGTTTCACTGATTTTCGGTTCATTTCTCAACCAAAGGACAATCGATTCTCTTTGACTTTATCACGATGGCGAGATAGTATACCGGAGCTCTTTTGAGCACGATTTGACGGGCACAACTGCAGGATTCCCCTGTATTTGCGACCGTCCGAACAGGGGCCAAAATTCTTTTAACTTATGTCACGTTTGATACAGCAGCTATGAAAAAAACCCGCAAGCAAATCAACCGCAACGCCTACCAAGTTCTTGAGCCGCGCAAGATGCTCGCAGGCAATGTCACGGCCACCGTCAGCGACGGACTTTTGGAAATCATCGGTGACACCGAAGGCAACGAAATCATTGTCGTCGGTGCACCTGATGGCACAGCCCGCGTTATTGGAATCAATGACACTACGATTAACGGAGGAACCGATCCGTTTGTCGTTTCGACAAAACTGGACGACGTTGATGTCAAACTCAATGCGGGCGACGACAACGCCACGATTCAAGGTTTAGTCCTTTCGCAAAGCCTGCGTATCCGTACCCATGCGGGCAACGACACGACCAACGTGCATCACATTGACGTCAGACGATTTGAGCAGTTCGCTGGCGATGGCGATGACAAGATGGAATTCAACAACGTCTACAGTCGCGGTTGGATTACCATCTCGGGTGAAAACAACGACGACATCGTTTCCATCACCAATATGGCTGCCGGCAACAACGCCAGTGTGCTGACCGGCAATGGAAACGATACCGTTGCGATCGACAACATGGGCGTCAAGGAAAATTTCAATCTGAACACTGGCAACGGCGACGACCAAGTGATCATGACAGGCCTTGTCTATGGCTACCGCGCAAACCTCTTATTGGAACAGGGAAATGACTCCTTGAATGTCCTGCCGGCCACCAGCAATGAATCGGCCCTTTTCTTACGCGGACTGAACATTCAGGCCGGCGAAGGTAACGACAGCGTTGCCATGGATGCATCTGTTAGCTCGCCGAAGCAAACCATTATCGATGGCGGCGATGGGACCGACTCCATTGAGCAAGGTGATGCCAATTTGCGAAATGGCCCCATTAGCGATTTCGAAAACCAACAAGTCGCGAATTTGAATGCGCTACTGGACAGCGTTTACACCGCGCTCACCGATGCAGACATCGATACTGAGCCCTTCGGCAGAGCCGTTGTTGTCGCGCCAGTGGAAGCAGCCATCACGGCAACCAATACAGCCTTGATCCAGAACGAAAATGGCGGCCCTCGCGCGCTCGATGATGCTTTGGCATTAGTGGGAGACAATACCACTTACACAGGAGCCACGGTCTCCTTAGGTGATACGTTTGTGTCGGGGCAAGACGTACTCGCGTTTACTGACAACAGCAGTACCGATTCAATTACAGGAACGTTTGACAGTACGACCGGAGCCTTAACACTCACCGGCGACGGAACACCCGCCGAGTATCAAGCCGCCTTGCGTTCGATTACATTCAACAACACCAGCGAAGATCCAGACGTAACGGCGCGCACGGCCACCATCACCGTGACACGCGCTGGCGAAGCCGATCTAACAGCAACTCGCGACATTACGGTTGTCGCCCTCAATGACGCTCCGGTCATTGCCCGTACCTCTTCGGCGGTCGATGTCAATCTGGACGACAGTCCAACGCGTCCTGTTCCAATTGGAACTGATGCTCTAACAATATCCGATAGTGACACGACGCAACTTTCCGGGGCTGTTGTTACGATCGATGACGGGCGTGTTGCAGGAGACGTGTTGGCCTTCACTGCCGTTGAAGGAATCACCGGCAGCTACGCCGCAGACACTGGCGTGCTGACATTCACTGGCGATGCGGATGTGGCCGACTATCAAACCGTTCTGCGCAGCGTAACGCTAGACTTTGCTGCGACAGCTGCCGCCGGCCAGCGACGCGTCACTTTCGAAGCAACAGATGCTGAGGGCGATGATTCGGAAACCTCTACAGCCATTGAGGTTCTGGTCAATGTCTTCACAGACGCATCGGCACGACTTCAGGCCTCTGACAACGCTCAACCATTCTTCAGGGAAGCTGGAGCACCGGTCAATATCGACACTGGTGTGACGGTCGCCGCAGCAGACAGCGTGATGGTGTCGGGTGCCCAAGTCGAAATCACATCCGGTTTCGACACTACGAATGATGTGTTGACTTACGATAGACGGTTCGCAAAATTTGCTCCTGCCAGTGACCAGCCTGACAGCCGTCCCGATGTCCCCATTACCATCTCGACGAATGAACGTGGGCTTCTGACCTTCACTGGAGATGCCACTCCTGCAGAATACGAGAGACTTCTGAGATCGATCGCTTATCATTCAAACGACCAGTCGATTGACGATAACGGGCAACGTGTCGTCCAGTTCACAATCAATTCCGACACTGACTTCGCCGTAAGTCGAACCGTGACCGTGGAGCCACGCACCGAAGCGGACCGAGCCGAAAGCATCGCAGACCGCGACGAACGATTGATTCAGGAATACATTGCTGCCAACAATTTGACCACGCAGACCACGGCATCGGGTTTGCACTACATTGTTGAAACCGAAGGAAATGGCGAATTCCCATCTGTTGGAGATGAAATTCAAGTCAATTACACAGGAGAATATCTAAACGGAGTGCAATTTGATGAAGGTGAAGGTGAAGATGCCGCCATCAACCTCCAGCTTCCGTCAGCGACGAGTCGCGGTTTGATCGCGGGATGGGTAGAAGGTTTCCAGTTATTCTCACCTGGTGGAAGTGGCAAATTGCTGATTCCATCAGAACTGGCCTACGGCTCAGGAACAAGTGGGAGCGGAACCATCGCACGAAACTCTGTACTAGTCTTCGACATCGATTTCATCGAAAATTTGAGCACTACGACGTCAGCAAGCAGCTAAGCAGTTAACCAGTTGTGGTGAGTTAAACCAACAGCGTTGCCGAGCACCATCTGCTCGACAACGCTTTTCCTTTTTTGACAATTTGAGTGAAGGCGACCTATTCTTCATCAATTGTTCTACGCTTAG
>CALKXO010000485.1 GCA_938003615.1 uncultured Pirellulaceae bacterium
ACAACCGCATTTCTCGCACCGTTTCTCATCGCCAGCGTTGTCGTCCGCCAACTCCGCCAACGGATTAAAGTCTGTGGCTCCCTCAGCCAACGGAACATCCGCAGCTTCGAGCGTTTCTTGAGCGCGCGTTTGAAGTTGATCGTGATGCCGAGGCTTCCCATGCGCGTGAAGTCGGAAGCACAGAGGTCACCTGGGTGATGAATCTGATCGAAGAAAACTTCTTTGGCTGGGCCGCCAGTGGCACGCCACTGTTTGATTTTCCGCTGGAGGGTGCGCAGCTGGCCGTCTTGGAATTTGCCTGGTTGTTGCCGTTGGAGCGATTGAAAGATCGTCTTGGCTTGGAGGCCAAGGGCGGTTTCAAGTTGCTCTTGGATTTCGGGCCAAACAGATTCGAAAGGATCGGTTCGAGTCCTCCAATCGTGCGGTTTTTTGGATTCGCTTGGCAGTCGGTTCATCGTTCGATACTTCCGTGCGGTCTTCTCGGTCATCCCTGTTCGAAGCGCAGCCTGGACGAGCGTCATGCCGCCATTAAGGTACTTTCGAAGTCGTTTCACTTGAGCGTCTTGAATCATGCAATTCTCCTTAGTTGAGAGAATTGCAGCCGGTTTTGAGCCGGCGACAACCGGTAATTCTAATTGTCGCTGGTTTTTAAGAGTGTTGGTTAAGGAGACCTTCGCCCTCCTTAACCAACTTCACTATCCGGTACTTTTAATTGTCGTTGGCCGGTAAAAGTAATTGTCGCTATACATTCGCCACACTCACTCCGCCACAGCATGGCCACTCATCTGTTTGAAGCAGGCGCTTTGCTGTGTTGGATCCAACGCTTCCTTGGCCATAGCAATCTGCAAACGACGCTGATCTATCTGCACTTGACCGATGACGCCAACGTCGACGGGCGGGAGCAACTGAATCATGTTGCCGATGCGGCGTCCACCGACAAACTGTTTGAACGGTTCATTGGAAGGGATCGGGAGTAACCTCATGCCGACGGTCGCAGAAGCACTGCGGCAGCACGGGGAAACTTACGTGAAACAGTTCGGCCTTGCCATGCCGCACGAACACAAACGTGTGCTCGCGTTGATCACGCGCTGCCGAACCGGAGAGTTAGGACATCTCGTCAAACAATGCGACACCTGCCCGAAGGAGCATTGGTTCGGGCGAAGCTGTGGCAACCGACACTGTCCCAACTGTCAAAACGATAAGTCCACTCTTTGGCTGGCCAAACGGATGGCTGGGCATCGGCTAACAGCAAGTTGAAATCCAGTACGTGCAAATGCTGGTTTACTTTTACTTGGGTTGGTGCTGGTTGATGAAGCAGGCCGAGGTCGTGACCGAAGTTGCAAAGCCACCGACACCGTGTCCTGATTGCAAGGTCGGCAAGCTGCATGTAACGATGATCACCGATGGGGCGGGTCGAGTCATCTTCCACCGCCCGCTGCTAGAGCACAGTGTTAGGTATCTCGATTCTGGATGAGCCCTGTCCGCAGAGAGCATTTCCGGGAGGAGTATCTAATTGTAGCCGAAATCTTTGAAGCTTCCAGCGGCAGAGAGCCTTCACGCTGCACCGTTACTGAATCCAGAGTCGAAAATCCGAAGGTCGAGAGCAAAAAAGACATCTAAAGGGCAACGGCGGGCTTCTTGAACAAAGCGTTTGAACTTCGGCGGGATCAAGCGGCGCTCAAGCGGGCAACTTCAAGTAACATCTTCACCTCGTTCAGATTCCAAAAACTGAACCCGCGAAGTCAAACACTCAATTGTTATTCCGCGTTTATTACGATTTCCCCATTTTTCGTCTGCGTTCACGAACCTCAAGTAGCCACTGGTCGATTATCGGGCGAATTTCGTTAAGGTCAGGAATATGATTATAGGTGTGAATTGCATGCCCAAAATAGTTCCTAAGGTATGTTTTTGTGGTCCCATTGAATTCGCGCTGGGTCAATCGCCAGCTCGTGTTTACAGATCCATCCAAGTCCGCACCTATTTCAATTAGCGTTTGCGAGCAAAGGCGTGAATTGCGATTAATCTGGTCCGTCGGCAATGGATTTCGGCGTACTTCACATGAGATTCCGTGTGCCTCAATCCGTTCAAATTCTTCTATATGCCCAATACCATTCAGAGGGTGAGCGCTGGTAGGTTTGGTAATTAACATCTCGCTATCAGTCTCAATCCAAATTCCCGCCGCGATGGCCTCGACGAATTCGTCGTGGAAAGCAAAAAGATAGTGCGAATACTCTGCAAGCATTTCATCAACGTCACCACCAAAATTGTACGCCCCACCGTAATATTCGGTTTCGTAGCGGTGGCGGGATTTGAGCCAATCCGAATCTGAAATTGTCGAGACCCAGCTGTACGGCTCGTCTTTTGACGCCCGAGGAAACGGTTCGTACTCTCCGCGGGTGACTTTGATTGAATCGAGACGTTCAAAAGTAACTCTGCCCCACTGACGGTCGTGTGTAGTGAAATGGATAGCAGTCGCGTTGCCACCGTATTGCACTATCGGCGAGTCGATCGAGTCCGCCTTAATCGGTACGTCAAATCGGTGAGCTCGTGACATAAGTGGTAAGCCGGTTAAGCGGAATAACGTCAACGATCACCAAGTCGCCGGAGTGATCTTAGTTTTCAAAATGCACTTAATCGGCGACTTTGGTGCAACGTATTGTTCAAGTAAGCCGCTATCGCGGCGGGTGCTTCAACGACCTTAACTGCAACAGTGATTGCCGAGCAATTTTGGTTTTGCAGTTCGTCCAAATCTGTCCAACTTGTTTGCTTTCCGATGTTGCTGCCATTGCCGGTCTAACCGGACGAGTTCAACTTCGCTAATCAGGTCGCTTTTAGCAA
>CALKXO010000486.1 GCA_938003615.1 uncultured Pirellulaceae bacterium
TTTTTTGAACTGCCTCATGAGTTTCGCCAGCAGCACGCCGAGCTGTTTGGCTTGCTATCGACCTACTATCGACTCGACCCACGCCAATGGGCTGGGCAAAGACACTAGTGCTGCGTCGCCGCAGAATGAATTTGGGGGCGCGAAGCTTAGCTTGAACCACACGCCGCTAAAGCGCGACTTGGTGATTACCGCGATACAGATAGTTCATCGTGTGAACCGTCATCATGATCATGGTGTCGCGCTTCAGTCGTTCGTCGGGCTTTTCGATTCGCAAGTCTAAGCCCCGGCAACGCTCAATCATTTCGCGAATCACTTGATTGATGTTATAGCGGTACTCGCCAGTCCACTGAGCAATCGTGCGGCAGAATTCGTTGCGATGCTTCTGTAGAAACGTAGCAGCCTTCCGTGAGTGCTTGGTTTCCGGCGGCTGAAACAACCGCACCAAATCCTCGTCAAACGAAGTGGTGTAGTTGATGGCATAGCGCTGATGCCGCTGTTCATAGTGCTCGCGTAACGTCTTTTTTAGCTTGCTGACCGGGTCGATTTGACGACGCGAGCGAACTTTCATCGGCTGTCCAACAATTTCAGCCATCAACTGATCAACCAGCTCTAGCTTTTTCATCGTTTTCCAACCCGCGTAGTCCTTTCGCCAGCGGTTGCCAGGCTTCAGCCACACCGCAAACGTCTCGGCAAAATCTTCCGCCGGATGACTTTGGGCATACCACGGCTCCAGATGCTGAACAAAGTTCTTACTGTGCGGCTTGGGGCGATAGAACTCGGGATAGGGCTTGGAGTAACTTCCGAACACCTCGCGATAACGTTTCTTTTTGTGGAGCGCATAAGCGGTGTCGAACGCGTGGCCAGCTTCATGTCGCAAAATTTTCATGCACCACGCGCGTGTTCCACCTTCCACATCCAGCATCTGTTGACGCTCCAACCGAATCAGTTTCGGGTGGGCCAGATAAAAAGGAATCGCGATCCCTGGAATTCCGTCGGGAGCAAACCACTCATCGCTCAACCAACAATGCGGCCGAAGTTTCAGCGCACGCGCCGCCAGTTCTGAGTAGAGCGTCTGCTGCATTTTCTCCAAAGGCGTTCCTTCAATCGACAATCCCAGCTCTCGCATTGGAATATCCAGCAAGCTTTCATTGGGAAGTTTGCTCCAATGTTTCGCTGGCTTGCGCGATGCACCGGATACGCGCTTGGTCGACTCAGTCGGTTTGGTCGACTTGGATTTCTTCGACCCGGCAGAAGCGACGGGGAACTCGATGAGCGGACCGCGATTTGGATCGTGAGCCGCATCGGCAGACTCAACATGGCGCGAAGGCGTTAGCAACTGATCTAGCTTGCGTTTCGCCTTTTTGGTGCATTTTTTTTTTGCACCAGCACCAGCAGCAGTACGCTGTCGCTTGGCCATATTGCTGTCATTCCTTTTTGATGCCACGTTGGCGTGCTTGCGAGTGCCGCTTTGCGAGAAAGATACTCGACGGGTGGGAAGCCGGCTGGCTACTGCAATAAACTTTTTCGCAGTAGCTTATGTTGAAATCGACCATTTCGCAAATTAAGTTGCGAATTTTATTTCTATCGCTCTTCGAAATCAAAAATGTTTGATCCCTTTGCGGCTTTCCGAAAACTGTTATCGAGTCCCGGGTGCAATCTCAAACGTACAGTACGCAAGCGCTTCATTTTACGTTCACTGAAATGTAATTCCCAGTGAAAATCGAAAGACTCCTTACTGTCGGCTGAAGGAAAGCCGTCCAAGCAAGCGTTTTACAAATTGCAGAATGGCTGCGGTGAATGGCTGCGGTAAGTGTCAATGGTTGTAAGTGATCGTTGCTAAGCCGCTAGAGAGAAAAGAGCTCCCCCCAAAAGCGCTGGTGCAAAGGAAGCGACCTCGAAATGATCGATGATCCCAATGCGCTCGAGCGTCTCAGTGAAGGCAAACGTCGTGTTTTAGGCTAAGAGTAGGGCGCTTATCCAAGTGGAACCTGACGACTTAGCGACCGCAAACGCCTCCGCTTCGATATCAGCTTTGAGTTCTGGCGCTATCTGCATCGCTTCGGCAAGCTGATCGAGAAACTGTCCCTCGTTCTCGTTTTCCACATCAACGATCGCCATGGAGGCCAAATAGATTTCAACCGCTGCCTCTGGAGAATCCGATCCGGCAGCAATCTCGGCTACATTTAGCAGTTTTTGAATTTCGTCGATCAATATCGTGGACGCCTCAGCTTGCAGATCAGACGACTTGATCCGGGCGCTGATGGCATCGCACTCTTGCACGTCAATGGCACCGTCCGCTTTCGCGGTAGCAATCATGGCGCGGATGATCGCTAGTGCCCGCGCGTTAGCCGCTTCGCCACCAAGCTGCTCAATCGAATGTCCTTCCAGTGCCAGCCCCTGTTTCTCTTGCCATTTTTGGAAGACCTTGTAGTCCACCGTTCCCAACGGCTCAAATACCGCCAGATAATTGAAAAAACCTCAAGAAGTCGAGCGAAAATGAAATCTGAAATGCCCCCTGCCGCGAAGGCCATTGTGAACCGGACAGACCGTTAGGGCAGCTTACCGGTCCACTATTTTGGCTTCCCAGCCAACATCGGCCGAAACGACACAGGCCACTCGCACCGTCCATCCAGAAAAACCCAGCCCAGACCAGTCAACCCAGCCCAGCCAACCCAGCTTGTTGACACTGCCCTTGTTCCAGTATATTTTCAGCAAAACACAGGCAATTTAGCCACCACTCTGTTATCACATCAATTGACTACGGGAGACCTAGATGAACAAGTTCGTAATACCTCTTGTCGCTGCAATGACTTTTGTCATCGCAGCCGAAAATGCAAACGCTGGCCTTTTCGAACGCTGTTGTAAGCGCCCATCGATCCTTACCAAGTTCCGCAAGCCAGCTTGTTGTCCAGCGCCAGTTTGCCGTCCTGCACCAGCATCAGTTTGCCGTCCTGCACCAGCATCAGTTTGCCGTCCTGCACCAGCATCAGTTTGCTGTCCTGCACCAGCATCAGTTTGCTGTCCTGCACCAGCGCCAGTTTGCTGTCCCCCGGCACCAGCGCCTGCTTATGTCGCTCCAGAACCTGTTTGTGCTCCAGAACCTGTCGCTTGCTCCACACCAGCACCAGTTTGTGCTCCAGCGCGAGTTTGTGCTCCAGCGCGAGTTTCTTGCTGCAAGAAAGTTCGCAAGAAGTGCTGCTTCGGTAGCCGCCTCAAAGCGAAGTTTGCATCACGATCGAATCGTTGCTGCCGTTAGTTTGGTCCCCCTACTTCCCGCCGGCAATTTTTGCCGACGGGAACGCAGTTTCACGAAAGCCGCTCATTCTTTGAGTGGCTTTTTTGCGTTGGAAGATGACGCAGGATACACTGAAGGGGTTCCCTTGTCGCTTCCAGTGTCTTGTCATCGAAGAAGGTGCCCGTGAGTCCTCCCACCATTGAACCGGACCAACCATCTGCGTCTCGCGCGACTCAACGAGATGCGTCCGTACGGCTCTCGATGGTCAACGGAATTGGACCGCGCACTTATGGAGATCTCGTTGAGCAATTTGGATCGGCGGAAAAGGTACTCGCTGCGTCACCTGCCGAACTACGCTCGATTCAAGGCGTCGGCCAAAAGCTGATGCGTGCGTTGGTCAGTGCCAACGATGAAATTGATGTCACTCCTGTTTTGGAGGAGTGTCGGCAGAACAACATTCGTATCATCGATCGTGAGCATGAGGATTACCCTCCTTTGTTGGCCAAGATCCACGACCCGCCCGGGGTTCTGTTTTGCAGAGGAGACTTTCAACCGGTCGATCAACTGGGCATCGCCATTGTTGGTACCCGTCACTCGACCAATTACGGCGACCGGGCGGCGACCAATCTAGCGCGTGGTCTGTCCATGGCAGGGCTGACCATCATTTCGGGGATGGCGCGAGGCGTCGACGCAGCAGCTCATAAGGCAGCGCTGGAATGCGGCGGTCGCACAATCGCTGTGCTAGGCGGTGGGGTGATGAACATTTATCCGCCCGAGCACAAATCGCTCGCCAATTTGATTGCTGCCAACGGAGTGGTGCTTTCTGAAGCGCTGCCCCTTCAGGCCCCACGCAGCGGTTGTTTCCCACGTCGCAACCGAATCGTGACGGGGATGAGCCTAGGAGTAATCGTCGTCGAGGCAGGCGACCGCAGCGGCGCGCTGATCTCGGCGCGCTTGGCTGGTGATCAGGGACGCGACGTATTCGCGGTTCCAGGCAGGATAGACAGTCGTATGTCACGTGGCTGCCACAAGCTGATTCGCGACGGAGCGATGCTCGTCGAAACGGTCGATGACGTGTTAGATCAACTGGGACCACTCGTTGAACCCTTGAAACTCAATGGGACAACTCTTGGTGCACAGCAGGAGGAGACGGTGCGTCATCCGGCCGAATTGAAATTGAGTGATCAGGAACGAACGGTTCTTAACTGCATTGAAACATCCCCCACCGAGTTCGACCTGATCGTTGAAAAGACGCAGCTTCCGCCAGCACGCATTCTCGCCACAGTCAGCGTTCTGGAGATTCGGCGGCTGATTCGACGATTGTCCAGCACTTCGTTTGCACGGCTGTAACCACTAGGACACCAAAAGAACAAGAGATCAGGGTTCAAGAACAGCACTGGAAGTAGCAGCAAATTGGGTTTGTGATCGCTCACCGCCCACATGCCCCTCTTAACGATCCTCTTCTTTTCTTTCCATGACAAATCTCTTCCGCTATTGGCGTCCGCCCGAAAACAAACGCAGCCACCATGTTCCAAAAAGCTGGCGAATGTGTTTCGTGCAGACGTTATGTTTCCGATCTGCGCGTACGGCGCAAACGTACAGGGATAGTTGAACGCCCATGCAAAAAATGAAGAGAACCTTAACGATCGCTTGCAGT
>CALKXO010000487.1 GCA_938003615.1 uncultured Pirellulaceae bacterium
GCGCTGTGAACCGGCAGGCAGTTCAATCCTCAAATCTCCCTCAACCTCGATGCGCTTCTTCAGCAGAATAATCTCGTCGAGATTCCGGTTGTCGCCTTTGCCTTTGAAGACCGATTGGTGCTGTTTGGTAAATTCCTCAAACAAAAATTCGTGAGCCGCTTTTCGCTCCACGCCTTCCGGGCTGAGCTTTACACGTTGTGCGGTAGCCGATGTTGTAGCGATACAGATAATGGCCGCCATCGTAAGTGCTGCAACGAGGCGGACTTTGTTCGAGGTTAGGGGATTCATTGTTGCGAGGACAGAGTGAAGAGTAGTTGGTCGCTCATCGCGATAGAGATCGGAAAGTTTGCTGGAAGAGAAAGGGTCCGATGTGCCGTGAAAGCGAAGAAGCGCCATCGGGCTAAGGGGAGTTCTGTGCATCGCCGCCCTCGGGCGATGCCGTAGCGTCCGCCGCTGGCTTAGGATCCGCCGCATCAGGTTCAGGCGCTGGTTCTTTTTTCGCGCCAGGCTTTTGAGCTTTGTCCGTCTCGCTTTTGGATTCTGCGTTCTCGGGATCTGCGTTTTTGGCCGGTTCTGGCTTCTCGGTGGGAGGCTTGGCTACCTCGGTCTTTTCAGTAGAGGGTTTTTCTGCTTCCACTTCTGGTTTCTCGGTAGATGGCTTCTCTAATTTCATTTTAGGAGCCTCCATGTCCGCTGCTTCTTCCCCTACGTTTATCTGCGGGAAGGAAGTGTTGGGAATTTTCCCTAGGCCATCAGTAGGTACCTTGGGCGGTTCTTTTGCTTCGATCAATGTTGCGCGTTTTGCTTGCAGCGTGGCTAGGTTTTCCCCACTGACAACGTAGTACCAGTTCTCAAATCGTTGATTGAGAATTTTGGCTTTTTGCTTGCCTTCCTTGACCTTCTCCGCGTGTTCTTCTTGTGCTCTTTTGAAATCGCTCATCGCGACTTCAAAATCAATCTTCGCCTCCTCGTATGCGGCCACCGCCTGGTCGTAAGCGATGAATTTTGCGTCGCGCTCGGCCGCCTTTGGTTGGGGCGCTGCATCTTCATCACCCTCTGGCGACTCTTCGTCTTTGCTTTCGGCTGCAGGCTCCTCTTCTTCAGGTGTATAGCCTTCTGGTTTGACCGGGGAAACTGGGGCTTTGGGTTCTTCAGGATTCGCGCCGATGTAGGCTTCATCAAACGCGACTCGAATCAAAACATACCGATTGTCGGATGAGTCACCTTCCGAATTAGGTTCCGGTTTTTCCTCGTCGGTAGAATCAAATGCGTTTTCGGTGGGCGTGTCTGCTGCGGCGGTCTCCTCTCCGTCGGGTTTTTCTCCGTCGGGTTTTTCTCCGTCGACAGTCTCCGAAGCCCCGGCAACCTTGATTTCCTTTTGGTCGTCCGCGTTCGCCTTGCCGACATGAAGCGTATACAGCAGTCCGTCAGATGTCGCTGCCTGAACCTCGCCGCCGGCAGAGACCAATTCCAGTTGTTCGCCAGTTGAGCCAAAGTTAAAACCGCGCGTTTGCAAATCCTGTTGCAGTTCTGCAATGGCAACTTGAACGCTCTGGAACTCCTGTTGTAGCGCGGGAGAAAGACGATTCAAATCCTCTTGTGTTCGCACAGACATCAGCTTGGCCTGCTCAGGTGTCAGGCTATAGTTTAGATCAGCGTCCAGCAACATCCGACCATCGTGCGTTGGTTTCCGCTTGACGTCTACGATCGCCATGTCATCCAAAACACTAACGATTGACTTGACCTCATCACTTTTGAGAGTCTCGGTCGCTTCCTTGAGTTCAGTCATCGTCCAATCGTCGGTTGATGAATCGCGCGATAGATCGATTTGATCTCCCGGCTTCTTCATCAGCGTTTTGGCTCCACCAAACAGACCGCCACCACGTTCTTCGATCTGGTAATTGTTCAGTTTCACCGCAACAACTTTATCAGCTTCGATTTGCAATAAATCCGGCTCGATCCAGTCAGCGAATTTGGTGGACAAGTCAATTTGCAGTGGAATCCGATAGACATTGGATTCATCTTGTCGGCGCACGTAGTAGTAGGTTTGGTCTTCCTGCTGCATCATCTGCCCGGGACTGCTGCGATCGCCTTCGTCGTTCGCTTCTTTTCCAATGATCAAATCAACCAGTACATCGTCGTTGGCATCTTTCAGGGTGATGCTTTGACCGACGGCTTCCATGTCGACAATGTCGTCACTACGCGGATCGATTACGCCAAATTTCACATGATCAGCCTCGCGTCGACCTACCAATGAATCACGCGTCAGCCCCATTAATGAAGCCGATGTTTGGGCCAGTCGCTCTGCCGCTTCGGCGGGATAGCCTTCGTGGGAAGGAATTTGCCAAAGTCCGTCTTCCTGTTTGATTTCAAAAGTTTGCCGTTGTGCCGCTAAAGCGTCAATCGCATTGACCACTAAAGATCGAGCAGCATCCGTTTTGACAAAATCCGGATAGAACGGTTGGCCAATCGTTTCAAAGTCAGCAACTGGTCGGGGGCGGTTTGCGATGTTGCTGGCAATGGCAGCCGTCAACATTGCTGCGGCGGCCACGACGAAGCAGAGTGTTTTAGTAGCTTCTTTCATTGTTCGTTTGAATCTGTCTAAATTGTCGAGTGAATGAAAAACAGTGTGCAGGTCACGGGGGCTTTTAGAACGAAGGTCTGTCACCAGTTACGCGACGCGTCGGTCGTCTGCGATGTCTCTTTGTTCTCCCGCCTTGCGGAACCAGAGAACCACTGCCCCTAGCACGAACGCCGGCAGCGGAGCCATCAAGACGGTGAGCCAGCGCGTAACGCTTTCCTGGCTGGCAATTTTTTCTTGCATTTCGTTTTTGCTTTTTGCGTCTTCGATTGCTTTCTCTCGCAGCAGCCGAGCTTGCGTCAATTCAAATCGCCGCTGTGAATCAGATGCGCGTTGGAAAGTCTGTTGCAGTTTCTCGCCAAGGCCCATGGATTGGTCGGTTTGGATCTTCTGGGTGTCCGCATCCAAAAGAGCCTGCTCCTTTTCAAGTTCGGCTTGTAATTGTTCCTCACGGACTTGGTCGGCTTTTGCCTTCTTCGATCGAAAACCATCAAAAATGGTCTCAAGACGAGTCAGCGTGCGCGGAGTGGCTCGCCGATTTCTCAGCGAGACAAACTCATCGGATCCAGACAACACGTCCAAAGCGTTGTACAAAAGTGAGAGGTTGTCTAGTTTCTGCCCCAGCGCTTCTTGTTGCTGGTAGTAGTAGTCCGACACAAAATCGAGATCTGCGATGAAGACCACATCAACGGCGTTCTCACCTTCTCCTGTGATCCGTGCGGCAAGGACATGTTCTTCGTCATCAATTTTTACCGCTTGTACAGGTTTTACAATGCGCGTCAGCGACATGGTGTATTGATTGAAATTACGATCGTCGGCAGTGGTCTCGTTCCAAGACGAGACGCCGGAATTCTTGCCTGTCGTTAATAGCGGCTCGAAGTTCAATTTGCTGTCTTCCGCCTTGGTGATTGCACCGGGGTAAATCATCAATAGCTCTTTAAGTCCGGCGGTAATCGGACTGCTTTGGTTGATCCCTTGGTTATCCTGATTCTTGATGTAGTTAAAGGCTTTTTCGTAAGGACCGTACGCCTTAGGCCAACTTGGCCCAAAACGTTCTTGCGGCCAGTCGCCGCGAAAGTTCGGGTGTGGATCAAGCAGGCTGTAGGCGGTCTGACCCGTATTCCATTGGATACCTAGGGCCTTGTTCAACTGTACCGCAAATCCATCGTCGGCCTTTGGCGCCTGAGAACTAGCGAGGACCTCTGCGTAACGCGAGTTGCGGTTGACGCGCGGCATCTGAGGCGCGTTCAAGATCCCTAGCTGCATCGGTGCTTGGGACGTCCAGAAAAACGGAAGAGGATCTCCCAGAATCAAAGTTGGTTTCCCACTGTTGATGTATTGGATCAGCGCTGCCATCGATTGGTCGTCAAGGCTGGCAGGGTCGGCAACCAACATCACGTCAGGCGCCTTGAGGCCGTCGTTCTCTAAGCTACTTCCAAGATAGCCAGATAATCGGGCTGCCGCAATCAGTTTTACGTCGTAGTCTTTTTTGAGGTCGTTCAACGTCGTTGTGTAAGCCCAATCCAAACGCTGGCCTTCAATCTCCGGACCACCGAAAAACGCATCTGTTTCAAGAATTCCCAGCGAAGGCTTCGGTCCGCGCTTGTACGCCGTCGCAATTGAGCGGCTTAATTGGTATTCGATCGAATCGCTGTCTTCAAAGAACGGTATCGTCACCGTCCGTTCGGGGCTCGATAAATACACGCCCATGTAGACATCGCGTTCGATAATTCGTCCAGCCTCTTCGGATCGATCGGCAATCGGCTCGACACCTTTACCGCGCGCGTCGGTGGACTGCCGACTATTTGCGGCAACCTCGAAAACGCTGACCTCGACATTGTTTCCGCCTTGTTCATCGTACTGTCTCAGAATACCCAACAACTGTTTTCTTGTGTTGACGTACTTTCGTGGCAGGTCGTCGCTGACGAAGGCCTCAACCTGAATCACTTGATCATCGTTTTTGATTTTGTCAAGCGTCGAAATCGTGGCTGGATCGAGCGTGTAAAGACTCTCTGCGGTTAAATCAGCTTTCGCCGATGCTGATCCGCCATTTGAGTTAAACAAGTAGATACCCGAAGCAAGCAAAACGGCCAAACAAATGCCTCGCACCACATATTGGAGCAGCAGTTCCATTTTGCTCGAGGGCTTCCAACGCCGCTCGCTGATTGCGACGAGGTTCAGATACAGCATGAAAATCGTTAGCCCGACGAAGTACAGCACGTTAGACAATGGGATCAATCCAAGCGTGAAATCGCTCAGATTCCAATCAATGCCCAACTTCTCCATCAACAGACTGTTGTCGAAGTATCTGCCTCCTAAAATCGGTACAGTGCAAAACAGGGCGCCGAGAATAAACGCAACCGTCGGACTGCTGCTGAGCGATGAGGCGAACATGCCGACCGCTATCAATGCCACGCCCGCCAACCAGTAGCCAAGATATGTCGTTCCAATCACGCCCCAGTCGGGATCGCCCAAAAATTCCAAAGCGAACAACTGAGTCACAGAAAACACCAGTGCTATCGTATAGACTGCAACGATCGACAAGTACTTTCCTAGGGTGATGTCAAAGTCAGATGCGGGCAGGGTAAACAAAATCGAGTCAGTCCCTTGCCGTTTCTCATCTGACCAAACCCCCATCGTGATGGCGGGAATAAAGATCAGTAACAAGAGAGGAAAGAATCGCGACAGTTGGTCAAGGTTGGCCAAATTGTCTGCGAAAAACTGGGGACTGAACGTGAGCACGGCGCAACACGTCACGAAAACGACGATGAACAGGTAGCCCAGAACGCTGGAAAAATACTGCTGCAAATTGCGCCAAAAAACGGCTGCGATGACGTGCCATCTCATATTTAAAACTCAAATCCTGAAATGTGTAAGTCTTTGGCCCCGAAGGGCACTTCAAATAGGAAACGTCGAACAAACAAGTTACGACGCACAACGACCGGCGGGACTAATAATGAATCTAAACGGCCGAAAATAATGAATTTAAACGGCCGAAAATTTAGTCAGCGAGTGAAACTTGTTCTCCATCGCTTCTCGGGAACCCATGTCGTTGCGATCGCCGTCGAAAACAATCTTGCCTTTGTCGATCAGCACAACCCGTTCGCAGAGTATTTCGACCTCCTGCAAAATGTGTGTCGATAACAAAACGGTTTTCGTCTGGCCAAGTTCCTTGATCAGGCGCCGAATTCCAACCAGTTGATTGGGGTCGAGTCCACTGGTGGGTTCGTCGAGGATCAAGACTTCCGGATCGTGTAGTAGGGCTTGAGCCATTCCAACACGCTGCCTGAATCCGCGCGAGAGTTTACTGATTGGTTTGTTCCACACCTCACCGAGATCACATTTTTCGGCGACAAACTCCATCCGGGTGGATCGTTTAGACGCCGAAAGGCCCCGCGCGCGGCCAAGATACTTCAAGGCCCCTTTGGGCGTCATCTCTTCGTACAGCGGTCCGTTTTCGGGAAGGTAGCCAATGAAATGGCTGCCTTTGATCCGGTCGGTCTCCATATCGAATCCAGCGATCTTCACTGTGCCCGCTGTCGGGGCAATAAAACCGGTCAGCAACTTCATCGTTGTCGATTTTCCGGCACCGTTTGGCCCCAGAAATCCGCAGACTTGTTTTTTTGGTACCGAAAACGTGACGTCGCGAACCGCCGCAAACGGGCCGTAAAATTTATCCAGCCCGATGGTCTCAATCATCGTTTCTGACATAGAAAAACGTTCCTTGGTGCATGTTTACTTGGAGGTGAAACCGAACCTTATGTTCGAAAAATTGACTCAACCTGTCAACACACACAGAGGGAAAATCGAAAATCGCACAAGAAAAATAGTCGCAATAATTTGCCCCAGGCGGTTCGAGGTTTTCGGCAAGTTGCGGGCGGTTTCGTAAGGTTCCGTAGGCCAGATCGACAGATCGCGCGCCCACTCCTTGTCCTGCCACGCCAATATAATTTGAGGAGATGGCTGCTGACGGCGAAAGGCGTACACCGCCCAGACTGTTCGAACGTAAATTTTGCCAGTTAGCTTCCGGTAGCTGAGCTGCGTACGGGGAAACTGAGGGCCGCTTTTGAGACGCATCCTCCGTTGTCGACGTGCGGCAACAGCGTCGTGGCGCCATCTAGTCGCCGGAAAAACCGATCGAATGCTCAAGCCCTCAGTCGACAAGTTGGGCTTGAGCGATGTTCGATGCTACCTCTTTTATCGGCGTCGGCGAACTAACACGCCGGCGGCAACTAAACAGCAAAACGCAACGCTACTTGGTTCAGGCACTGCGGAAATTGCGGCAAAACTACTGATGGCGAAGTCTCTTCCGGGAGAAGAAGCGAAATCGAAGCCGAGAGTGATCGAATCGACAGAAGTTAAATCGACGGCTGCGAAATCTGCAAATTCAACTGTTGATTCGCCGAGGTTGCTGCTTGACGGGACGTCGACGAATCTGGTGACTGTGTCGCTGCCTGACGTGACGGAAATCGAGAGTGTGTCGCTGAGCGTTGTTGGTGCATCGGAAGAAAAGAAGTCCAGAGAAAAGAGTGAATTTAGACCAGCAGATGTTAAGTCGATTCCATTGAAATTATCGTAGACTAAGGAGCCGACAACCTCATCTTCAGAGCCTTGCGAAAGGGTCAGGTTTCCACTACCGAAGCCAAGGAATCCAATAAATTCGTTTCCGCTGTCAACCGGAACCACTGATAGCGAGTCATCACGCGTGCCTCCGAGAATCCCTGCATCGGTGATTGTCTGTGTGGATGTACCGACATACAGCTGAGTCAATGTCGGAACCGGTTGGTTGAAGTCGTCAATAACGATTTGAGCTTGAAGCAGGGGCGTGGTAAATCCAATAAGGAGGAAGGTTAGGCCGGAGATTTTCATGATATTAACTTAGCTTAGGAGATGTTCGATGGAGGGGAAGGTAGGTGCAGTCATGCTGACAAGCAGCGGTGGCGCACTGTGGTGGGATCGGTTAGCGCAGCAACGAAGTTTGATTGGCCTGTTAGTCCTCCTTACACAACCGAGAATCCTGTTGAGTCGGACAACAAGAATAGCTGCCCCAATTACTCACTAAACGGGCTACGCTGCTTCTGAGGGCTGCTAACTGGAGCAGGTACGCTTTGAGGCCAAAGAGTTGGCTCGAACAATCAAAGAGCTTGGCTGCTAGATCGTTTTTTCAATTCGCTTGGCAGATATCGCCAGAAGGAACGACCGTAACATTTGGGTCTGATCAATCAATAGTGATCAAGGCAGCTTGCTCTCAAAATCGATTCTAACCCATCAACCGGGCTGTTTTGAATTTCAACGCTAGAAGCTGATTTTGCACCTACAGCCGAAAAACTTCCAAAGCGACGAGTTAGACAGCGAATGAGATATCGAGTTGAGTGGTGGCTGTTTGGCCAATTTGGGATCAGCTATTGGCGGGATCAGCTATTGGTGGGATCAGCTAACCGTTTAAACCCCGTGAATCAGCCACGATCGGCGCGCTCCGTCATGAAGACGATTGAGAAAGGGCGCCGCCGTGAATGAATCGATTCGTCTGGCAGCCTCTTTTATCGGTTTCGGCGTCGACGAGTTAAGAACCCACCAACAGCAAGCCCGCAAAGAACAGCGCTGCTTGGCTCGGGAACAGCCGTGGTTGAAAATGAGTTAATGAAAAAGTCTCTTCCGGGGGCGGTGGCGAAATCAAAGTTTAGTGAGATGGCATCTACCGAGGTAAAATCGATGCCTGTAAAACTTGCAAAATCGACCGTTGCCACGCCGAGACTGCTGCTGTCCGGAACGGTGACAAAGTTGTTAGCTGTAGTACCACCCGAAGTTACGGAAATGGATAGAACATCGGTCAACGGTGTCGAAGCATCGGAAGAAACAAAGTCGAGCGCAAACAGCGAACTAAACCCAGAAGACGTTAGGTCGACACCGGAAAAATTGTCGTAGACGATTGAACCAGAAATCTGGTCCGCTGCTCCTTGCTGAACAATTAGGTTTCCATTGTTGGCGGCGAGAGTCCCAATGGTTCCACCAATTCCGACGGTAAGCGATTCATCGCGTTCACCACCAAGAATTCCTCCGCCTAGTGTCGTTTGGAGGTTTGTGCCCATTCCCAACTGGATCAAGGGTACACCATCACTAAAGTCGTCAATGATGGTTTGGGCAGAAAGTATTGAAGCGGTGAATGCAAAAAGGAGAAAAGTTAAACTGAAGATTTTCATAGGTAGCTCTAAGGTGTGGAGACTAAAAGTAGGAGACGCTCTACAGCGCTGAACCCTCTTAATCCGAAGAATCGGTTCAGTCAAGATGAACCTTGAGGCAGACTTGCTCGGTTATACGCAAGTTAGTTGGAAGCGGAAATTAGTGATAGCAGTGTGTGCGCTGTCCCGATCGCTAGACCGTTAACCCGTGAGCAATAGCATGGGAAGTAGCTTTGAATGCTGTCACTGTTTGATGACTCTAGAGGTGGTCAAAAACCAGTGGGATTTCTTCCTCAAATCGGCAACTTATTTCGTGCCAGTTCTTTAACAGAACACAGGCAATTGATGCAAGCATGCTAGAACAGCCATGAGACTTTTCGTTAACGGCCATCGCAAATAGCGGAGATGCCGGGTACCGCGGAAAGCCGTTTCAATACGCTTTGGGGAGCTGAAAACTTCGACGTGTGCGGTTCGCTTGCTCCAACAGGATACTTTGGTCGTGAGTAAAAAACATCAACTCTTTCGATTGATTACCCAACGAGAGTCTCAACCCGGCCGCCGCGCAGAACTCAAAGATTGTGCTGTTTAGTTTATGTTTTGAATCGCCCATCAGTCCTTAGACTTTTTCGTCAAGTTTCCAGCCGTCCTCGAGAACGGATTTCTTGATGATGATAGGGATCCCGTCACGAATGACGCAAATTGGATTCTCAAGATCCGTGTCACTGCGGCCCTTGCCGTTGACGATTTGGACGTTTGGGCCAATTCGGCAGTCGAGGTCAATGATGGCGCCGTCGATGACCGTTCCGTCTCCAATACCCATTGGCAATTTGCCGCCAGAGTCTTCTTCGTAGTCTGCGGCACCCATGATGATCGAATTCTTGATCGTGACATTTTTTCCCACGATCGTCCGCAGCCCAATGACACTGTTTTCAATGGTAGCCCCCTCTTGAATTTGGCAACCATCGGCAATCAAGCTGTTGGTGACTTTTGCGCCCGACATTTGGGTAGGTGGCAGGAAGCGTGAGCGCGTGTAAATCGGACTCTCACTTGAAATCAAGTCGAATTCGGAATCGGGTGATGCCAGTTCGATATTCGCATCATAGAAAGACTTGATCGTTCCAATGTCTTCCCAGTAACCATCGAACAAGTGCGTTTGCACGTTGTGCGTTTTAATGGTTTGTGGAAAGACCTCTTTGCCAAAGTCAGTGAATTCCGAATCGCTCAACATGTCAATCAGCAGCTGCTTGTTGAAAACGTAAATGCCCATGCTTGCCAAACAATCACGGCCCTTGCTGTCGATTCCTCTGGAATTGATCCACTCGGGATCCGTAAGAACGGCATCGATTTCTTCGTCGGTCTGAGGTTTCTCCACGAACCCTTTGACGCGTCCTGAATCTTCAAGTTGCATGACGCCAAATCCACGCGCGTCCTCGCGCGAGACAGGCATGCACGAGATCGTCACTTCGGCTCCCGTGGAAATATGCGTTTCAATTAGGTCGCCGTAGTCCATGCGGTACAGTTGGTCTCCCGACAGAATCACCACATAGTCGATGCCGGGTTGATCGAAGTAGACGAGATTCTTTCTTACCGCATCAGCGGTACCCTCGTACCAGTCGCTGCCAACGGAGGTCGTTTCCTGAGCAGCAAGCAGTTCGACGAATCCACCACTGAATTTATCGAAAGAGTAGCTGCTGCGGATATGGCTGTGGAGCGACACTGATAGAAACTGGGTCAGAACGTAGATCTGATTAATGCCGCTGTTGATGCAGTTAGAAATCGGAATGTCAATCAACCGATATTTACCGCCAACGGGGACCGCAGGTTTACTTCGGATAGAAGTCAATGGAGCCAATCGGGTTCCGCGTCCGCCACCAAGAATCAGTGCAACTGCGTTGGGCATTTTAAGCTTCGTTTCTATTGAAGGTGTTCGACTATATCCTTTCATTGGAACAAACAGCGATGCGTTTGTCGAGTAGTTTCGCTGTGGTCGGGGAGAAAGGAAAACTTTATCATAACCGTTTAAACGAGACAGTCCTAAGTCGCAATTTCACAACTCATTGATGGCAATCTGAATCAACGTGCCTTCTTCCCAAGTCAGCTCGCCTTCCTCTAATCAGGACGGGGACAAAAGTATTGAGAGCATTAGAACTGTTGCGGCAAATCGTATGCCCGTTTTTCTGCTTGCTCTCAGCACCTTTGTTTTGTGGTGGTTGGCCAATGCGCCCTTTGAGTTTGCCTCATTGGCTTGGCTAGCGCCGATGCCGTTGATGTTGATTGTGTTTCCCAAGTCGATCTCTTCGTTTGCAAAGCCGCTAACAAAGGTATACTGGGCGTCGCTGTTGTTCTGGCTGGCAACGTTTTACTTCTTACCGTATCCCCATCCAGTCTTGATAATTGGATGGTTCGCATTGTCGGCGTATCTGGCGATTTATGCACCTCTGTTCGTTGTTTGCGCTAGGACGATGACCCATCGCATGGGTATATCGCCACTGATTTCAATGCCGATTGCATGGACCGGGTTGGAATGGATTCGGGTAAATTTTCTCACGGGATTCGGGATGGTATGTCTCTCCCATACGCAATACGCCCATCCCGTTGTGATCCAAATCTCCGAGCTATTCGGCGCCTACGCAGTCACGTTTGCCATGACGGCATTCGCGGCGGGAATTGCCCAAGCTTGTTTTTGTTGGCGAGGGTCTGTTTCCCGCGCAAAACCGGTTGAGACAGCGGCCCTCGCGCCGCGTATCGTCATGGGGGGCCTTTGGAGTGTCCTCGCGGTTGGTGCGGCCGTCGGATACGGCATAATCTCAATAGAGACCAGCCCCGCAGAAGGGGAGCATGCTGGCGGCGCAGCCGGACGGCCGTCTACTAGGATCGCACTGATTCAAAGTTCCATCGATACCGTTCTCGTCCCCCCCAAAGGCGACGCGGCAAGGCGCAAGAAACATGACGATGATTTCAGGCACTGCATGGACATCTCGCATCGCGCTCGTCTGGCGGACCAAGAGATTGACCTAGTGGTTTGGCCGGAGTCGGCGTTTCCGACTCCAGACTACCTGCCGAAAGATGCCAACGACACCAACACTGCCGACTATGCCGCTGCACTCCGTTCGTATTGGGACAAAGGAATCAATGACGTTGGCCGGTTTGAGCGATTGCCTTTGATCGCCGGAACATCGACTTTCGATGCGGCAAACGAGTCGGTCTACAACGCGGCGATTTTGGTGGACAGAACAGGGCAGGTCAGTCAGCGTTACTTTAAGAACCACCGAGTGATGATTGGCGAATACATGCCGATCCTAGAGTACTTTCCCGATCTGCTAAAACTGCTCCCGATTGGACGTACGCTGACGCCTGGTGACAGAAGTTGTATCATGAATTCTGAAGGCGTTGCCATCGCACCCAATGTCTGTTTCGAGACGACGGTCCCGCACTATTTGCGTGAGCAGTTGAATGGACTTGCCGAAGATGGGCAGGAAGCAGACGTGATGCTAAACATTACCAATGACGGTTGGTTCTTTGGCAGCACCTGTTTAGATCTTCATTTTGCATGCAATGTTTTTCGCGCAGTCGAAATGCGAAAGCCGATGCTTGTCTGTGCAAACACCGGTTTCTCGGCTCACATTGGGGCCAATGGGTGTTTGATTGAGAAAGGGCCGCGCAGAGCCGCCAAATTTCTGATCTGTGACGTTGAGCAACCTTCAGCAGCACACATATCGGTCTACCGGCGGTGGGGAAACTGGATCCCATTCACAATGGGATGGAGCTGTGTGCTTGTGCTAGTCATCGCTCGATGGGATAGCAGAACGCAACGAAAGGCGCAACGTACTGAACAACTTCGTACACAACAAAATGGCCAGGGTCGTTGAGTAAACAAGTCTTGCTCAACGCTCCCAGGGCTCGGCGGTTGGGTCTACTGCGGGTCTACTTCCTTTTTAGAACCAACGATTTAACATTCATGAAATTGACAAACTGCGTCGGACGAGGACGTCCTGGTTCGCCCCAGCAAATGATCAATTTTTCCCCATTCATTTTGTAAATTCCTTCAGCCGCTTCAACGCCTTTCGCTTTGGCGAGAATGTCGATCTGCTGTGTTTTATCAAATTCAGACAGACTGAATTTCGCCACTTCTTGTCGGTCGCCGATCTTGATCACAAACTGGGTCTGCTCAAATGTCACCGACATCTTCTCGAGAATCGCTTTACTGGCCTGTCGTCCTTTTTGAGATGCTGCCAACACTTCCCATTCGCCAAGCAATGGTTCAACCTTTGGGTTGGGAATCGCTTCCTTGGTCGCTTCCTTGTTCACGTCCTCGTCCACCTGCGAAATCGATTTGTTTGCGGCAGCCTCTCGGGTAGTAGGTAGCTTGGCTTTAGGTAGCTTGGCTTTAGGTAGCTTCGCTGTAGGTAGCTTCGC
>CALKXO010000488.1 GCA_938003615.1 uncultured Pirellulaceae bacterium
GACTACCGTTTCTGTGGATAGTGATTCCCTCGATGAACTATCGCAGCACTGACTCTCGGAGTTAGCTTTAGGCGCGCCCTCATCGCAATGTGGTGTGCAACATCAACCAGCCAAGTGCTCCTCCGACAAAATAGGGAGGAATATCGTTCCAGACAAACTGCTTGCCCAACAATGCGGCTCCAAACAAAGTGGAGCGAAACGCTGTCAGCCACGGCGGATGCCACAGCTGTAAGACTTCCAAACCGCACGTGAATAGAGTGCAGCCGACGGCGATTGCCAGCACGTATCGGGCTTGTGGGAAAATCACAAACCAAAAGGACATCCAAAACATGACATAGGGGATGCCTCCCCCGGAAGATCGCCACCAGTCGGGCAATGATGGACGGCAAAAATGATACGCCAGACAAAGTGCAACCATCGTTACACAGATCACCCCCGCCAATGCGCGACTGATCCGGCCCGTTCGCGGACTAAAGTTTTGACTCATCGCGTACCCGCAAGAATGAAGGACAGAACCATGCCGATCCCCGATAGCACCATGCCAATTTGAGCAAGCTTGCGTTCGCCGGAGTTCAGCCCCCATAAGGAGAGTGCTAAACCCATCAAAGCGTTGATCACACTGTAGATCGTTAAAAACGAACCTGCGATAGACAGTACCCCTAACAAAACACCACCAACAGCACCACCTTTGGTCTGGAGTTTCCCTTGGTTGAAGTTTACTGGCCCCGCCGGAACGGCATAAGCGCGCGGTGGTGCAGTTAAAAACGACTTCTCCGCACCCCCCTCCACTTCTTCCGCCTCGACCACAGCCGAATCAGGAAAGACTTCTGCATCGACAATCTCTGCATCGACAATGTAGGCATCTATGACTTCTCCACCGGGAGGAGCCTCAACAGGTGTTTCAAACACCTCAGTTGCAAACGCTCCTAGGTCATCATCAGATACCGGATTAACTTCTGAATTGGGTGTTTTTTCTGGCAATCGTTGGCTCCATTGTTCGTTAGGGTTTTCAATCGCCCACATTTGGGAACAATAATCGACAGCGATACAAAACACCTTGATATGAATTGCGACGATCGACCTTGTTGATCATGATAGTCGCACAGAGCGGTGCTGCGCGCTTTATCATATCGTTTATACCTGCCTTGATGCGTTCACTCAATGACGAAATTCATCACTCACTTTGAAAGTGCGATTGAACCGGCCGTTACACTGCCTGCCAATCAAATTCAAACGATGCATAATTCGCGTCCTCTATGGGCCCGATACGACCTCGACGCCGTCGCAGCATCAATGACCAAAGCGGAACTTGCAACGCGCCCGCGCAGCCCGTGGCGGTATCGGGAAATCTTGCCAATCGGAAATTGTATCGATCCGGTGTCACTTAATGAATCGATGAGTCCGATCATTGACTGCAAACGCCTCGCATCGCAAATGGGATTGTCTGACCTATCGATCAAAGACGAAGGTCAACTGCCCACCTGCAGTTTCAAAAGCCGCGGACTCTCTCTTGCGGTGACGATGGCTCAGCATTTCGGCATCAAACGCATCGCCATGTCCAGCAACGGCAACGCGGGTGGCGCGATGGCGATGTACGCCGCACGCGCGGGAATGGAATCGGTCGTCTTCATGCCTGCAAACACGCCCATCGCCAACAAGATGGAAGCGTTCATCTGTGGTGCAAAGCTTTTTGAAACCAATGGCTGGATCGATGCCGGAGGGAAACGCATTCGCGAGGGGCACGACCAAGGCCTATGGTTTGATATCTCGACACTCAAGGAGCCCTATCGTCTCGAAGGCAAGAAAACGATGGGGCTTGAGATTGCCGAGCAATTCAATTGGTCGTTACCAGAGGTAATCATCTATCCAACCGGCGGGGGTACGGCTTTGATAGCGATGTGGAAAGCCTTCAAAGAACTGCGCGAGATGGGGTATCTTACGAGTGAAACAATGCCTCGATTTTACGCTTCACAGTCCGATGGTTGTCAGCCACTGGTGACGGCTTGGGAGGCCGGCAAACGTTTTGCCGATCGCCATGAGGATCCCCAAACGACCGCCTCAGGAATCCGTGTCCCAACAGCACTCGGGGACTTTATGGTGCTGGACACATTGAAAGAAAGTGGTGGAGGCGCAGTTGCCGTTGATGAAGCATCCCTCTCACGCTGGCAAAGCAAGGTTGCCTCTGCAGAAGGCGTGATCATTTGCCCCGAAGCAGCGACTTGCGTGGGAGCTCTCGAGAAACTCTTGGATAGTGGTCAGGTAGGTGCCGACGAAAAAGTAGTGATCGTCAACACGGCCGCCGGACAGAAATATTTCGAAGGCCAGATGCCAAAAATTCCCCAAATCGACTTAGAAGTCGAAACAGACTGGGCGACGTTCGAGAAAAAGTTCCTTAGCCAGAGCAACGAAAAAGTCTCCGGTCCGATTCAGGTGAACTAAAACAAACCGTTGGCAGCCCATGTAATGCCTAGTGTTGCATCGTACTGCCTTGGTCGCCGGCGGTCACTTAGACTCCTCTAAACCGGGACGGTGTACTGACTGTTGAGAATCGTGTTCCGCTGCGAAGCGGTGATTTGGTCACCGTTATCCATCAAGTTGTTGTTGGTCGAAGAGTGCTCCAATCCAAGATTGTGCGCCAGCTCATGAGCGGCTACCTGAGCGACTGCTTCCCGGCCGCTCTCAAACGTCGGTAGATCATCGCCGATGTGAATGGTGATGCCGTTGCCACCTAGAAAGGCCAAGCCATTAGCGACGTTGTTGCCTTGCGGCGCGAATCCCGCCGCGGTTTCTACGAAGTACATGTCGATCACGAGAGGATCTGAGTTACCAACGCCGGCGGTATCACCGGCCTCAGCCACGTCAAAAAGATCGTTTGTATTTCTCACGCCCGATCCGTTAACGCCCACGTTAGCAAACGTATTGTTGTAGTTCGTTGTCTCTAACCACTCAACATCAACATTCGCTTGCAGGAAAATTTCGTCAATCAACCGTTTGATCTCAAGAGTCTGAGCTTCGTCACCAAAGTAGCCGGCTGAGTTACTGCCGTTGTCGTTAGAAACAAGAATCGGCTGGACTCGCACACGCTGGGTGTTGCCAGTGGCGGCGTTCTGCGTTCCATCTCGAAACTGTAAGAATTCGGCTCCTGTAATTGTATCGACGCCATCATTGCCGTCGACGTCGCTTACGTAGAGCGTCGATCCATCTTCGGTAACCTTGAAGTCACTGGCGTTGCCATTGAATCCAGCCCTGTCAAACAACTGGTTACTAAATCGGATGATATCGTCACCAGCTCCAGCGTTGACGAAATCTGCGGATGAACCAACGATCTCGTCTACTCCATCATTTCCAAAGATCGTATCGTAATCCAATCCGCCTTCGATGTAGTCGTCTCCTCCATCGGCACCAATCCGGTCTTTGCCCGCTTCGCCAAAGAGCCGGTCATTGCCTAGGTCGCCGCGCATTTGGTCGTCGCCGGCACCGCCATAGACGGTATCATCGCCGTTGCCCGCGTACAGGAAGTCGCG
Source organism: uncultured Pirellulaceae bacterium (assembly GCA_938003615.1). GTDB lineage: Bacteria > Planctomycetota > Planctomycetia > Pirellulales > Pirellulaceae > Mariniblastus. Next base: position 3,525 of record CALKXO010000488.1, read on the forward strand.
ATCAGCCCCACCATAGATTGTATCGGCATCATCGGAACCGAAGATTCGATCTGATCCGTTTCCGCCGTAGATCGTGTCGTTACCTTCGTCGCCCAACATATAGTCGTCGCCGTCGTTGCCCTCGAGCATATCGACACCCGATCCACCACGAACGTGATCGTCGCCGTCTTCCCCGTATACCTCGTCATCGCCTTGTTGCGAATACAGAAGGTCTTCGCCGGCACCGCCGTAAATCAAGTCGTTGCCAAAATAGCCGTAGACCGTGTCATTTCCGTCACCCGCATAAATGATGTCGTCGCCGCGTCCACTGACCACGCGGTCGTTACCGGCTCCAGCATTGATCACGTCGTTTCCTTCAAAACCATAGATCGTGTCGTTACCCGTTCCGCCAGTAATCGTGTCGTTCTCTTCCAATCCGTTGAGGATGTTCGTTCCCCCGGTCGACGAAATAGTATCCTCACCAAAACCGCCGAACAATCGATCATTTCCATTACCTGTCGACAAGATATCGTTGCCTCGGTGACCGGCAGCCCAAGTATCAATGTCGGTCAGGTTGGTAAAGCTATCGTCACCATTGGCGCCCAAGAAGCGTAACGAGTTGACGCTACTGGCGGCGAAATCATAGGTTCCCTGCCCGGTGACGTTAACCCGCACATCATTGCCAACGGAGCTTACCTCAACCGTGTTGTCAAAATTGTCGCCTTGAATCTGCACCACACCCGCGCCGTCTTGAACAACGGTCACCGCCAACATCTGGCGAGACTCGAGCCCGTAGTAGTACTGACCGGTGGCTTGAGAACGCTTTTGGCTTCGGCTTTTCTTCGGTTGTCTTTTGTTCCAATTAAACATTGCGTTTCTCACTAGCGGTCAAAAATTCGGCAGCACCTCGCCACTAAGGCACTGGAAACCTACCTCCTAAATTTTCACCAACGCGTACTTTCTCAAGCCAAAAGTTACTTTTTTCTCAGACTAAATTACGATATGTCTGAATAACGACAGTCAGGCAAACTCTGATGGGCTTTTGCATCAAGGCGTTGGCAGATACGATTCTCAAATCCATCCCCACATCAGGACCAACCCTTTTACGTTACCATGCCTCCCAAGAACATCTCGCCGCCAGATATCCTTCTTGAAGACGGAGCCGTCTTTGTCATGAACAAGCCCGGTGGGCTGCTGACTCAGGGGCCGCCCGGTATCGACAGCCTAGAATTGCGGACAAAGCACTTCTTGAAAGTCCGAGACGAAAAGCCCGGAAAGGTCTATCTGGGGGTTCCACATCGGCTTGATCGTCCGGTCTCCGGTGTCATTACGGTTGTCAAAAACGTTCGCGCGGCTCAACGCATTTCAAAACAGATCGAAGAACGCACCGTCACCAAAACCTACTGGGCGGTGGTCGCTGGTGCCGTTGAACCCGCAAAAGGGATTTGGGAAGATTCAATGCGCAAAGTTCCCGACGAGGCGCGTTCCGAAATTGTCGCCGCTGATCATCCCGACGCAAAACTTGCGAAGTTAAAGTATCGAACAATCTCCACCGATGGCACGGTCACGTTATTGCAGATCGAGCTGATTACCGGACGCACTCATCAAATCCGTCTCCAGTGCGGCAGCCGAGGCTTGCCCATCCTTGGTGATACGTTGTACGGATCGGAAGAAACATTTGGCCCTGAAACAGCGGACCTAAGAAAGCGCTGGATCGCCCTGCATGCTCGCCGGTTGGCATTCGAACATCCCATCAGCAAACAGCCCGTGGACCAAACCGCACCTTTGCCTAAGTGGTGGGACGTACTCAATGAACTCACCGATGCGGAAAAATTACGCGACTGAATTGTGCTTCATCCGCTAGTGGACAAAATTACCAGTCCCCAAGCGCCCCAAGGGACTGCGGTATTTCCAGCGTTCTTAAATTTGCCCACCATCGATCATCTGTAAACAATCTCGTAGTGCAAGCGTCCCGCTTGCCGCGCGCCGGGCAAGCGGGACGCTTACACTACGGTTGTCGCCGCCTTCTCCATCGGGCTTGTCAAGCCATCACTACCGCAAAGAAACTGGGGTCCGTTGGTGCTTATTGGCAGCTACTTTAACCGCGGTTGCGCACCAACAGTTGCGTTTTTTGGCGGCTTTTGATTCCTGCCGAAGCAACTACAATCGATGCACGTATTTCGCGTCACGTTCTCCATCCCGATTGAAAAAGACCGCACCCATGCTGACCGTTATTTCTCCAGCAAAAACACTGGACTATGAAACAGCGCTGCCCACCAAAAAGACCAGCCAGCCGATCTTTAAATCCGACAGCGTGGAATTGATCGAGGTATTGCGCCAGTTTACGCCTGCGAAACTTGCCGGCTTGATGAGCATCAGCGAGAAACTGGCTCATTTGAACGTCGACCGCTATGAATCGTGGCAGCCCAAGCCAACGACCAAGAATGCTCGGCAGGCAATGTTCGCTTTCAAAGGCGATGTTTATATGGGACTCGACGCATATATGCTATCGGAATCTGATTGCTTGTTTGCCCAAGAGCATTTGCGGATTCTGTCGGGGCTTTACGGCGCTCTGCGACCGCTGGACTTGATGCAGCCTTATCGATTAGAGATGGGCACAAAACTATCGACGGAGCGTGGCAAACATCTGTACGATTTCTGGGGCAGCAAAGTCACCGACGCGCTCAACAAACAACTGAAAAAGTCGGGCGACGATGTCGTTCTGAATCTTGCTTCCAACGAGTACTTTAAAGTCGTCCAACCAGATTCGTTAAATGGGCGTGTGATTTCGCCGGTTTTTAAAGACGAGAAGAACGGCAAGTACAAAATCATCAGCTTCTTCGCTAAAAAGGCGCGTGGGGTGATGAGTGGTTGGTTGATTCGTAATCAGATCACGGATCCTGAAGAGCTTAAGAAATTCAACCAGACCGGCTATCGATATAGCGCGAAAGAATCGACCGAGGATGCACCTGTCTTCTTGCGAAAAGAATCGGCAAAGAGCTAAAGCGTTGAGGTGCGTTAAGGTCTGACTTGATGGTCCCAAAAAACCGAAAATCCCATCACGCCCCCCATCATTTTGATTTCTGAAGCGCGACAACTCACGCCACGGATGTACGCGTTATTTCACCGCCGCAATGATCGCGTCGCGCGTTGGATATTTCTCACATAGTTTACGGAACTGGGCGCGGGTAAAGGAGCGTCTTCCGGCGCAATCTAATTCGGCCCATTCGTCAACGGCGATGATATAGCGTTTGCCTTTGCACTCGTGCATTTCGACTTTCTGCCATGCTGTTTCGCCGGGGATACGAATTTGCGGTGGCGTTACATAGTTGACGTTTAATTGAGCAAGTCGCACGCCAAGTGTCGACCACAGCCGCGTTCTGGATTTGCCTCGGTCGTAGGTAACTGGTATGGAGACGCGCGTGTCTTTTGCGAGGTCAGGATTTTCTTTGATCTGCTCCAACCACTGACACGCTAATTGATAACATTCTTCCTGATCCACGTTTTCCTGTGGCGCGAATTGCGGAGTCATCCCGATGTCGTCACAGACGACAAGATACAAACCGTAAAAGCGTTTCTGCATTTCAAGCAACTCGTCCCCGAGCGGTTGGCCGCGATCGCCGTGTTCCCGAAGTCCGACAAGGTTTGACAGGTCGTCTTGGTGAAGCGCTGACTCTAAGAAGTTCAATACGAATCGATACGCGCGGGCCGTACGCAAAAAATACGTTGCAGAGGGTTCAACTCGAAGACGCGGTTGAATCGATCCTACAAGAGGTGCCATGGCAGTCGCTGTCACTGCTTTTCCCTCCATTTGCCTCGCATGCGTCTCTCGCCGTTTGGTGATCATGGACTTAAAGGCTTCCAGAAGCCGCTTCTTATAACGCGCGGTGAGGAGAAGTTTGTCATTCTCGTGGCCGTTGGCGGGAATCAGTAACGTCTCCAGTGCGTAGACTTGATGGTCATACCACCCTGAATGAGCCCCCGGCGCAAGGTCAACCTTGCCGGAAAGAATCCGCTCGATCAGCGCTGACAGCAGATGCGCGTTGTCAGGGATTCCGTTGGAAAATAGACGCGCAAAGAGCGTCGATTCTTTGCCCTTAGATGCCGGAAAGACCGCGACGGCTACCTCATCGACACCGTAATGCGCCGCGCGATCGCCAAGCGATTCCTCCAGATTCAACTGGCTTAGATTAAGGCAAACCGCCGGGTTGGTCATCTGGTTCGCATGGCGACAAAGCTGTTGATAAGCATCAGAGAGTTTTTGGTCGGACCGTAAGACTTTAACTATCTGGTTTGGGATCTTGGTATCGGTGAACTTCGTTTGTAGAAATTTCGAGAACCGCCAAATCCACTCAAGCTCTGCGTTCCATGTATAAAACCCGATCGGCTTGCTGCTCAATTCGTTTTGTTCGAACTGCTTGATGTAATCGACCTTCAAGGCGTGGAGGCTATTGTCGATGGTAATTTTGCTTCCGGCGAGTTCAAGAGCAGCCGCAAGAAATGCTTTGGCCTCCGATTTAGGAGGCAGTTTTTCAGCGACGCACCGCACCCAGTCGCGTGGAGAAATCTGTTGCTTGAGCGCGCCTGTGTACAGTGCGACATCCATGGCTGCGTAGAGGCCGTCGTCAAACTGCTTAGCGGCTCCATCGATTAAGTTTGCACTGGGCAGGAACTCATTGCCGTATTCGGAGAGCGCGTTAAGCGCATCGGTGTAGCTGGGGTAGAGGATGTCAAATTCTGGATTACGGTAGACTTTAATGTCCGGACAATCGAGCCGTAACGTGGCACCGCTGCTGTTGACTTCCAATTGATCAACTTCCAATTGATCAACTCGCATTTGATCAAGTCGCCTACGATCGACGTGGTTCTGATCAAAAGTAGCCGAAAGCGTGTTGAGGTCATCGTCTTGGATTTCAAGCCCCACCTTGGACCGATGGGGATGGTAGTCAATATGGACCACCGTGCGATAAAATGACTTGAACGCGGCGAATCCGATCACGCCCAACACAACCAAACCGAGGGCAAAAAGAACAAGCTTCTTAATAAGATCACCTACGGGGATAAATCAATAACCCGATCCAATTTAGCAAATGCAAGCGCAAACGACCATCGAAAACTAGAAAATAGAAGTTCCCCACTTCACGAGAAAAGTCTCCATAAACGTGTAAGGTTCCGAATTTCGTTGCGTGTAGATTGGTAGTTGCCGCCATTGGCGCGGCGATCCACTGACCATCCCTCGGCACGTCGCTTGTGAACGACCGACCAAAAACCAGAGTAAGCCTCATCTTGCGGCTCAGCCAACCCGCTGACGCCGAAGCGTGGGAAGAGTTCTGCGATACCTACCTACCGGTGATCTTTCGCATCGCCAAGGCACGCGGTCTTCAGGACGCCGACGCACATGATGTTTCGCAAAATGTTCTAGTCAGAGTGGCGCGGTCGGTGAAGAACTGGTCTCCAGATCAAGAACGCGGTTCATTTGGCGGATGGCTAGGAACGATCGCTCGCAACCTGATCATTGACTTCCTCCGCAGCCATAAAAACGCTCACCAAACCCTCGGCGGCTCGGAGCTCAACCGGCTGGTGGACCACACGGTTGACTATCAAGACGTTGCAGACTTCGAGAGTTTAGTTGACGTACAGGAGCCTTCACCGCTTGAACGACAAATTGCGTTTTTAAAAAAGGCAAGAACAGACGAGCAAAAGGAAACAGTCAAGCAACGCATCCGAAAGGAGCTTGTTCGGCAATACGATACTTATCTTGTTGCAAGTTCAGACGAATTGAAGAGACTTGAATTGCGGCTGGTGAAGTTACGAGAAAAGCTCATAGTGCGCGAGAAAGCCAAGGAGAAAATGATCGACTTAGAACTACAGCGAATCGTGAACGAGGCCGAGGGTTTGACTTGGCCCAAAAAGATGAACCAACGGAGACCCGTCAGCGGCTTCGGTGGGATGGGGGGATTGGGCCCTGTCAATTGGCAGCCCGTGAAGCCTAGAACTACACCTCGACAAGAACTTCTAGGGGAAATACCTCCAGCCAAAGCAGAAACAAAACCAAAGCCCCCTCCCAAGACTCTAAGTCGCGAAGAGAAAGAGAAAGAGAAAACTAAAAACTGGCTAAAACAGATTGGACTTGCTGCCCACAGCTATGAAAGTCAACACAAGTATTAGTCAAAGTCAAAGCTCAGACAAACTTTTTCCGCACCGTCTCAGTGGGCAACCATTGCACTGAGCTTATGAAGCATGGAGAATGCGGGAAAAGAAAGAAGCCTATGACTGATGACGACACACAAAAAAAACCGGCAAACAGCCAACCCAACAATCCGCTGCACGGCGTCAAGCTGGCAGACATTCTCGAACACTTGGTCGAACAATACGGATGGGAAGAACTGGGTGACCGCATCCGGATCAACTGTTTCAATAGCGACCCATCGATTAAGTCGAGTCTCAAGTTTCTCCGGAGAACCGAATGGGCGCGAGAGAAAGTCGAACGTCTGTATCTTCGTTCGATCGGTAAACGAACCAGACGCTAGTTGGCCTCAGTCAATACAAGAAAAAGGCACCCCGCGAAAACCGCAGAGTGCCTTTTTTGATTTGCCATTAGAATCTGAAGACTCTAGTTCAAAAGAGTATCGCCAATCTGCTTGGCTTCCTCTTCGGCTTGGATGATGATCCGTGGAGTAACCATCATCATCAAGTTAGTCGTCGTTCGACCGATACCAACGTTCTTGAACAAACGGTTGACATACGGGATGTTGCTAAGGAACGGCAAGCCGTGCTCATCACGCGTCTCGGTAAGTCGCTTGATACCACCCAGCAGAATTGTTCCGCCGTCCGGCACACTCACCACCGTGCTGACCGAGGTCGTTGCGATAATCGGCAACTGAACGGTAACACCCGTTCGCGTCGATTCAATTTCGTCGACACTGTCATCTGGATTGTTGATATCCAGCAGGTCGTCAAGGAACGAGTTGGTTGAAGTCTGAACCGACTGCGAGCCTTCGAAGGTGAACGTTTCGACATCACCAATTTGCGTGAACTGAGGAACTAATGTCATTCGCACGGAGCGACGATCATTGGAGACAACAGCTGACACGTTCAGATTTGTCCCATCAGGCAAGATCGTAATGATCGGCTGGTGAGCCACTGCGAAGTCACCGACCACTGGAGTCACGGAAGTCACAAAAGGTCGTTGGAAACCGTCGGTTACCGTCGCACTTTGTCCGTTGAACATCGTGACCGTTGGTGAGTTCGTCACATTCGATCGCGCGTTACCCTTACTCGCCTGAATCAGGAAGTAAACTTCGATGTCAGACAGAATAGCAAAGCCGAAGTTAGCAGCTGTTGAGATTTCAAACCCACCGATCGCAGGCACAGCTCTTTGGAAGCCGGACTGTAGGAATTGAAGATCGAGGTTGCCGGTTGGCAGGAATGGGTTTCCAGATGCCGAAGACCCCTCGGTCGACGTACGTCCGATGATCCCACTTTGTGAAAGCGTATCAGAGTCTGCGGCGTCCACACCAGCAGGCGTGTTGTCGTTAATCGCAAAGTCAAAGTCGATTCCGACGCGTTCGAAGAAGTTGTCGGTCAGAGTAATGAAGCGTACTTCGATTACGATCTGAACATCGTTGAGCTCACGCAGCTTCTTGAGTAGATCGACGATCTGATCCTGAACTTCTTGCGTGTTGTTGACGACCAAGGACAGGTTCGCAGGGTAGGCCTGAATAGTTCCTTCACCCGTTCCACTGTCTTCCCATGA
>CALKXO010000489.1 GCA_938003615.1 uncultured Pirellulaceae bacterium
GCGAAGGAGGTCGTTAGCGGCGCCAGATAGCTGCGTGATCCGCCTTTGATCACCCGCCACTGAGGCCTGTCAGTAATACCCAGCAGCCCGTGATTCTTGTAGAACTCACAGATGAATCGAATTGGAAAATCGCGAAAATTGGCAAACGACGCCGACCAGATCGCGGCTCCCATCGGCAGGAAATACTGGTTGATGAATGTTTTTGAGAATTTGTGTCGATCGAGGAAGCTCCCGACCGTCTCTTCGGAGACTACAGCTCTAGCGCTGCTTTCCTCTAAAAGTCGGTTTCCACATTTGTTGAATCTGACCAAATCGTACAGCAACCGATAGAACGTTGGGTTGACCAAGTTACGGCGTTGGGCAAACAGTCCCTGAGGATCGGCGCCTCGGTACTCCAGTCCCGTCTTCTGGCATTTGACGCTGAAGCTCATGATTGTCTTTTGCGATGCCACGCCCAATTCGTCCATCAGCGCGATGAAGTTCGGGTAGGTGCGGTCATTAAAAACGATGAACCCAGTGTCGATCGCAAAGAGTCCTTCATCCGTGTCGACATCGATGGTGTTGGTGTGACCACCGATTCGATGTGACGCTTCGAAAACAGTCACTTGGTGATCGCGGTTGAGCAATCGCGCTGCCGTCAGACCAGCGATTCCAGCTCCAACGATTGCGATGTTCATGTTTGGTACAGATGCGTGCGACAAGGGACAATGCAGTGGGCTAAAAGCGCGGGTCAACTGGAAACGGGCGATTTCAATCGAGGGGCCGCGACAGAGTCTTTGTGGGATAAGTCAGCATTGGAAAGCTTTGATTCAGGAAATGCCATAAACGGCAATTCACAACTGCCGCTGTTAAAACGTTTCAAAGCGGCTCGATAGCGAATACCAGCGAAGACGCGGTAAGCCAAATCCATGGGCCAACGTATGATTGGCCAACGCGTGGGTTTCACTAGGAAACCAAATCCTAGCCGCCCATAGATTTCCCGAAAGACTTCTACACCGATCACCATGGTCCCGTCGGCATACCGTCCGTGAATCTCACGCATCAGTTCATCCAGCGTCTTGCCGGTGCTCGAAGCATCAAAATCTTCGGCGGAAATATCCGTCAACATCATTTGATTTTTCTTGTCCTTGCGGCGGATCATTTCGATCTCGCTTTTGCACAGCGGGCAATGGCTGTCGTAGAAGACCTCAAAGGGTTGAGAATCGTTGTCGTCGTCGTTGATGTTGTCGGAGACGTTCATGTTTAAGGCAAGTGCCACTGGTACCGAATTTTTAGTGCGAGCTGACCAAACCGGTCATTTTGCACTTAAATAACCAATTTTGTTATCTCAACACGCTCTGAAAACCGAATTGAGCCGATTTGATTAGAGGATTTCGGGGAAATTAGGCATTCTGCGTGACGCATGAGGGTTTCCCATTGGCGGTAAGAACTGCATGGATACACTGATGCTTCAATTTTGGCAGCAAGACTAACATCAGGATCACTCGGTACGGATGTCCAATGGGAAGCAAAGACTCAAAGTCCAAGACAAAGACAAAGATGGCAGACACGGCGGACAAATTCCGTTGTTACCAGAAATCGGTACAGGCACCAGAGCACGAGATCGAGTTCTTTTTGCGTGCTTATAAAGATGCGTTCCGCAAAAAGGCGTACACGCTGCGAGAAGATTTTTGCGGAACGTTCTCGATTTGCTGCCAGTGGGTGGCAAGTGATAAAAAACGGACGGCAATCGGCGTCGATCTTTGCCCCGAAACGCTACAGTGGGGACGCGACAACAATCTTTCGAAACTCAACCAAGACCAGCAGAAACGCGTGCGGGTGCTGGAGCAGGACGTTCGAAAGAAGAATCGTCCGGCTGTCGATATTTTGGCGGCTCAGAATTTTTCGTTCTGGATTTTCAAAACGCGTGCGGAAGTGGTCGAGTACTTCAAGATCGCGCGATCAAACCTGCAAACGCAGGGCATCATGATCATGGACATGATGGGCGGCGGCGAATGCCTAACCGAGGGACAAACAGATAAGCGCACGGTGAAGAAGGGAAAAAAGGGATTCAAATATCACTGGACCCAACACAGCTACAACCCGATTAACCACGACGCGGAATTCTACATCAGTTTTAAATTCGCCGATGGCAGCAAGATGAAGCGCGCCTTCACCTACCAATGGCGATTCTGGTCGATTCCAGAAGTGCGTGAGATGCTGGCCGAAGCGGGCTTCAGCCATAGTTACGTGTACTGGGACGTTGAACAGGATGAAGATGCAGAAAGTCAGTGGGTGCGCAAGGAAGCAGCGCCAAGTGACCCAAGCTGGGTGAGCTATATCGTGGCGAAGAAGTAGCGCGGCGAAGGAATTGCGCGGCGAAGACTGTTCCTACGGTGTCGCCATGCTTCGGATCAATGACGCCCGATGTCCGTTGAATTGCGCATGCCCATAACGATGCGCACCTGAAGCCTATTTGCCCTCCAATGGCGCCGGGAGTTCTTCTAACACGCTCCGTTCAGCTCCACGCAGTTCTTGCGGTCCGTCCAACTGTGGGATAAACACTTCACTGGGAGCCTCAATGAGTTCCTCGACTGACATCGGTTGTTCAATGCGATGGACCGACGATGGAGCCGAGGCGAACTGAGACGTCAAGTAGATTCTTTTAGGCACCATCTTATTAGGCACCGTCCTTGTCGCACCATACTTGTAATTGCGGATGCGAGTGGACGTGAACTCTGGCGACGGTGCTTGGATCGAATTAGCGCGAGACATCGGTAGCGTCCTATCGCCGATCGCTGGGATCAATCGCTGGGCCAACCCGTCTTGGGGATTCAAACGCAATGCCGCGTGGAACAACTCAGTCGCGGACGTGCGATGACCTGCGATGCCGTAGTGGTACCCCAACAGAACCTTGGCTTGATAGTCGTCCGGCCGTCTCTCGACATATTCGGCCAGCGCTCTGGTCTGGCGCACATAATCATTATGTCCGTAGAACGCTTGAAAATGATCACCAAAAAAACCCCACTCGTCAGTACCAAGCAAATTGGTCGCTTCTTTCAGCTCAGTTACGGCGATCCGGTATCGCGCTGAGGCAAAATTTGCTTGCGAGGAAAACAGTTTTAGTAGGCCGTTAGCCGGATCCATTTGTATCGCGTGCGCGACGAGCGTTGCCGACTCCCAATAGTTGCCTTTGCGAAATGCCTTTTCTGCATCAAGTTGAAAATCTTTGGCAAGGTCGAGCGTGTGAATGATTGGAAATTCAATCTTTCGATTGGGATTTGCGGCTGTGTCATAAAAGGAGGGATTGATGACTCTCGTTGAGCCCAACTTGCTTGCCCCGTGATTTCGATAGAGACTGTCGTATGCCGTGATGGCCGATGGGTATTCGGAAGTAACCGCTGGCACATGAGGGCCCGCAAACATCGGCAGCGCGTAGTACATGTGTCCAAAGGGTACCGCTGGAACAGCGACGCGCAGGTCCACACCTCGAGCGCGGGGACCAATACAACCGATCACTCGTTTGCGTCCGTGGATTACCCCCACTAAGTTTTGTGCTTGGAGCTGGCTTGATTGTATGCAGAGATCTGCGGCAAAAAATGAAGCCAAAAAGACAATCAAGGTCGATCGAAATAAGCTCACGATAGACTTTCCCACTGAGAAGAATTAAACGAACACAAGCACCGTTATAGATAGAAACGGCAAAACACTACTCAACTGTTGACTTCGCCTCTCCATGACACAACAACCGAAATGATCCAAACACGTCCACCGAGTTTGCCGATGCAGCGAATCGATTCTTTTGATTTTGCCAATCTTTCGGGGCATTGAACGGGCTGCCGCAGCAACTCATTGCTTAGGCAAAAGTAGAGTCGAAAGACGGTAGTCTGGGGAAGCGTTCCACCGCGCCCTCGCCCGACTGCCTGACATTGGCTAAAATTCGCGCTTGTATCGGCGCCAACCGATAGCGGTGTAACTGGTCCAGTTGAAAAGTTTTTGATGAATATAGTCGTATTGGGTGCAGGAAACGTCGGACATTCGATCGCAGATTTGCTCTGCCAAGGCGAGCACAGTGTGACAGTCGTGGATACCGATTCCGAACGCGTCAATCGAATCAATGACGAACTTGACGTGAGAGCCATCACAGGTTCCGCATCGCAATCCAGCGTTCTGTTTCAGGCCGGCATTAGCTCGGCAGACCTCTGTCTTGCCGTGACGGGATCGGACGAAGTCAACATCGTTGCCGCGAGCATGGCAAAAGCGATGGGGGCTCACCGTGCGATCGCGCGTGTTTATTCGCCAGTCTTTCGCGACCTGTCCACGTTCGACTATCAACGACATTTCAAGATCGATCGCATGATGTCGCTCGAACACCTTTCGGCCTTGGAACTGGCTAGAGGAATTCGCGGGCCGGGTTCGATTGTGGTCGAACAGTTTGCACGTGGTGAACTGGAAGTCCAAGAATTCATCGTCGGCCAAGAAGGAAAGCTAACCAGTTCGCCGGTGCGTGATTTAGGATTGCCGGCAAACGTGCGCATCGGCACGATACAACGTGAGCAACGCATGTGGATCGCTTCAGCCGAAGACACGATGCAGATCGGAGACAAGGTTACCGTGTTTGCGCGTCCGGCGGACATGGGACCGATCAAGACGCTGTTTAAAATGGGCGACAGGACGGTTCGGCGAGTCGTGATTGCTGGAGGAGGTGAAACGGGGCTGCATCTTGCCAGAATGCTGGAACGAGAAACCTTCAAGGTCACCATTATAGATCAGGACGAACAGCGCAGTAATATTCTGGCAAACTTACTGGAACGCGCAACGGTCATTCGCGGCGATGCCAAGGGGCGCGAGTGTTTGGAGGAAATGCGCGTCGGTACGGCTGACGTTTTTGTGGCGGCCACTGGTGAAGACGAGGTCAATATGATGCTGGGGGTTGAGGCGCACGACCTGGGGGCGGATCAGGTCATGGCGATTATCGGCAAGCCAGACTATGTGTCGGTGCTAAGTCGCCTAGGGATTGGCAAGGCGGTCAGTCAACGCGAAGTGATGGCCAAGCAGATCATGGGTTTCCTCAATGAGGGAGTTGTCATCTCAAGGGCCAAGCTGCCGGGCGGCTTGATCAATATTCTGGAGCTTGAGATTGCCGAGGGATCTATCGTGACCGAGTCGAAGATCATGGAGATGGGGTTGCCCGACCGGTGCTTGATCGTCGCAGTTGTCCAACAGGACATGGTGCGCGTACCGTCAGCCAACGATCGTTTGTGCGCCGGCGACAGCGTCGTAGTCATCGTGGAGGACGACGTCGTCAATGCATGCGTCCGCATGTTTATGCGACAATCGTAGAAAGTCGAGATAAATTCAGCCCCGGAAAGCGTTGGCGTAAGCTTCCAGCTTGCGAATTCCACTCGTTTGTATGATGGCAAGCAGGATCCTTACCCCACTTCTTACGCCGCACGCGCGGCTGCTGTGCGTGCGACTGACCGATAGAGATCGTGATACAGTTGCGTTTGCTTGGAAAGTTCAAATTCCTTTTGCACCATCGCTAGTGCGGCCTTGCCCAGTCGAGTGCGAAACGATTCCAAATCACAAAGCCCAGATATTTTTTTCGCTAGAGACGCCTCGTCGCCAAGGGCAACCAGACTTCCTGTTTCGCCATCGCGTACGTATTCTGGGATTCCACCGGCGTCAAATGCAATCACTGGCACGCCGCAGGCCATCGCCTCGAGTCCCACTTGCGGTTGGTTGTCTTCGCGCGACGGAACTACGACTAGATCCGAAGCACAGTACGCCAGTCGTTGTCGATCGGCCGCATCAATAAAGCCCAGATGGTGGATCGGAGGAAGCTCTGGATCGTTGGGGATCTCGCCACCGCCAAACACAAGGCACTGCACTTTGCAATCGGTCTTAAGCTGCTTGAGTGCAGCCAGCAGGTGGTGGAACCCTTTTCGATTGCTGTTTAAATCGTCAGCACCGAAAGCGACCAGCACAGCGTCGGATTCAATCCCAAGTTCTTGTCGAGCAACAGTGCGATCTACGGGAAAGAATGTTTCCAAATCAAAACCTAAATGGATCTTAGTGAAGGTGGTACCGGCCGGCCAAACAGGACTCTGCTTCGCCAGATCCAACATCCATTGACTCGGCGCTGTGACGTGAACTTCCCGTCCTTGAAGAGCATCTCGTTTAGCGTTGATGGAATCAACCGAAACGTCTTGCGGCCCCGGCGAGACGATTTGCGGGCAACTTCCGCATCCTGATTTAAATCGATCGCATCCGCCTGAGTAATGACAGCCACCGGTAAATGGGTTCATGTCGTGGAGGGTCCAGACAATCGGGACGTCTTGGGGAATTGACCCAAAGAAGCTCGGATAGTCGGCAAAGAACGAGATCCAGTGCAAATGAACGACGTCTACGTTGCTGGCGTGAGCGGGAATCGCACCGGGTTCAGGAAGTCGCGCCATCGAAAACGTTTCCGACGTCGGATCGCGATCTTGAAGATGCGTGTTGAACAGTCGGTAAATTTCTTTTTGCTGCTGCCGCTGTTTCTTTCTCCCGAACAGGCTTTTAAGAAACGTGGTTTTAGGCGATTCGAGTTTCACCTGATTGACGTTTGGCCCGTGCGAACCTTTCCGATCATCGTGAAACCAGTAGTACCTACTCTCAACGCCTTGTTGAATCAAGTTGGCATGAGTCCTGAGCGCTGCCATCGCCGCACCACCGTGAGGAAAGGTGTTGAAGTGGCTGACGGTAAGTATGGACATGGTCTCTCCACCGGGTTGGGTGTTTGAAACGCGCGAGGAAAGTCAAAGCGGATTGTAGTGGTCGTTATGCGGCTCGTTTGGCGGGAACAGGAAGACCGGACCCGTTGTCTGATCTGTCAAATTGTTTCTTCGCCAAAAACATGTTCTCTAGCATCGCTCGTCGCCCTTTACGGACGAACCAGACACGCACCATGCGACTGGCTGTCTCGATCTTTTCCTTCAATGGATTCCATGCGGCCGATTTAAGCTCCGCCTCCGTCAGAGGAGCTAGACACTCATCAATGAACTGATCTTTCTCTTGCATAAATCCATGCAGCAGGACTTTGTCGGGATCCATCAAGTCACGTCGGACACGCGCGTGGGTGGAAAACGATATCTGTTTCGTACTCATCGCGCGGGACTTGGCCTGTGCAAATTGAAACACGGCCATGTCGAAGACACCTGTCCGAGCCTCCGGCGGCATCTGACGCGCGAAATCCATTGCGTAGCAGGCACCGCCGTTGATATGCGGCTCGAGCAGCAGCTTTTTCGATTTGAACAGGCGCGTTTTGTAAACTTCCGGAACGTAGCACCCCATCATGATCGGTAGTTGCTCGAAACCGTACCATTGTTGAGAAAGCCGATCGATCCAGTCGGGCTTAATCGGAGCCATATCCGACTCCAGCCAAAGACTGAATCCGTCGTTTCCGGGGTAGTTTGCGCTGATGTACTCCATGCAGTCCCAGAACATCGCTCCGGGGCCTTCGGGGTAACCAAAGATCTGCGTTGGACACTGAAAAGAAATCACCTTACCCAATTTCCCGTAAGCAGCCGCAAGCTGCTCGCTTGGTTCCGTCCGCGGACTGGCGGCCAACAGATAGTGGATTTCGGCTTCAGGCGTCGGGAAAGAAGCGATCGTGTCTGCGATCTTCAAATAGCGATCAACTTCTTCTTGGCAGAAGTAAGGCAAAATAACGATGTGATTCTTCTTATTAGCCATCGTGGCCGTTCCCGTTGTTTGATTTTCGTGGGCCGCATCCTTGCGCGCGGTCAGCTTCGGTAGCGACACTGCTATCTGACCAGTGGCTGTTTTTACAACATTTTGCAGAACAGGGTCAATGCCAACCATTTTTAGCCGCCCCAATCGTTTCAAAGCAACCGTTTCGGCCCACCGCTTTCAAAGCAACGGTAGGTAACCGCACCCCATCGGTCATCAAGCGCGGAATTGACAGATACCATGATCAATTGCCACTCATCAATTGCCACTCATGGATTGCCGACGGAAGGATGCTGACTGCAATTGACTTGATTCCCCAATTTGCCGTACCATTGGTGCAATCAAGGAAAGGCTCGCCGCAGGATGCGACAGAGCGAAGCATGCTTTCCCGAATTCAGCAACGCCACGTGGAAGGTTGGCAAGTTGGCCCGTTTTTTTCTAATTGATCAATCGCTTGTCGATCCCGGCGGGCACCACTACGACTACTCGACTTGTATCGTCGCTGCGGCAAACGAGCTTGGCTTCGAGACGCTGGTCGCGGCCAATCGAAAAGTTTCCCCGGACATCACGATCGGCGGTGTTGCTGCAATTCCAGCGTTTACCGAGACCGTCTATCAGAAAGATAGCTGCCTCGCGGGGTTAAGGCATCTGAAACGCTCCGGCTCGCACCCCGCCAATCACGACGCCGCAACCATCTGGCAGCGTACCCAAGCCGTTTTCTCGACGCAACGATTTCATCGTCGCCGCGCACGTCTTGTAGCAAAGTTTGCGCGAGAGTTTCAGAGTTTCTTTGACCAGCATCCGGTCGCCGAAGATGATCAAGTTTTCTTGACAACAGTCTCTGAACTGGAACTGATGGGACTGGCGAAATTTTTGAGGGCCAACCCCTCTTCGGTGTTGGCGACTTGGCATTTGCAGTTCCATTTCAACATTTTCGACGGTCGCACGCCGGAGTACGACTCGCAAAAAGACACCGAAGCCCTCGCTCGATCTTCGTTCAAGGCGTCGCTGGCCGAGCTTACTTGTCACCGTTTGTTCTTCTATACGACCTCCCAGCCACTTGCCGATCAGTACAACCGCTTGGACGTGGGAGAGTTTTTGCCTTTGCCCTACCCAGTTGCTCCTGAATTTTCTCTGAATGAGTCAAAAACTAGATCGGAAGATTTGAACGAGCGGTACGACGGCACACCGAGCGCGCTGCAGTTTGCTTGTCCGGGACAAATTCGTCGCGAGAAAGGTTGCTCCGACTACCTTCAGCCTTTGGTGGATAAGCTGTGGGATAGTCATTTGGCTAATGGCAAAATTAAAATTGTGATACAACGTCCGCGAAAAAAGTTTTTGCGGAAGGAAAAGATTGAACTGCAGATGCCGCCTTCCATGGGTGACAGCGCGGCGGAAAATGAATCGGCTTCGTCGCCGTTTAAGTACTATGCCCACCCGCTGAGCCGGCCAGATTACATCGATTTTTTGAGGAACGCAGATTGTGGGCTGTTGATGTACGATAGTCGCGCCTATTTCAGTCGTCGCGCTGGCGTATTGGGGGAGATGCTGTCATGTGGCAAACCTCTGGTCGTTCCTGCCGGAAGTTGGCTTGCGTCTCAGATTGCAGGACCTGTATTCAACCATGCTGATTCTATTGAGGCGTCGGCAGTGGATTCGCGCCGTTTGGAAATTGAAGAACTCGAGTGGAGCCTTGAGAATGCTCCGTCCAGCGGTGGCGTTATTTCTTTTGATGGCAACAAGCACCCGTTCACTTTCTCGTTGAACCGGCAATCGGGCGAACAGCTATTGAAAATCGATTTTCAATGGAAGTGGCCCAACGCAACGGGAACCTATTGCCGAATTAGCGTGATTCAAAAGGACGGCAGAGGAGAGACCGCTGACGAGAGTGTGCAAATTGCCGGGCATCGTGAAGGTGACCGCCTACCTAACGCGCTGTTTCGGTTGAAATCAACGGCGCAGACAATTCATGTCACGTTGAGCAACGCGTATGGTGATTCGACGGCGATGATCCGGCGACTTTCGGCGTCCATGATAGTGCCGGGCGCGAATGGCGCGTCGCCCCAATGCCGCCCCGCTGATAAAACACCCGTTTCCAAAACGCGTACGTCAGTCGCAAACGCAAATGTAAATGCAAGCACAAATGGCGGCAGTATAACTTCAACGGTTCGTCATCCCGCCACCGAGGCTACCATCCAAAGCCAACAGTCCGATCAGACGATTGAGACTGAAGTTCCAATCGGTAGCGTCGGTCTAATTGTGGCGGATCAGAGCCAATTGGCAGACGCCGTCAGGGAGATGGAACGGCATTTTGCGCACTATCGAGATTCGGCCGAAGCGTTTGCCGGACAGTGGTTTGCCATGCACCACCCCAGGCGAACGGTCGCTCACTTAATTGGAGCGAATGGCAGAGCTCATGAAGTTTCCAATCCTTCTTAACACTTAGCGGACAAATTTGATCATGAACGTACTTGTCGTCGGTGGAGCTGGATACATTGGCTCCCACATGGTTCGACAGCTTGACGCGGCTGGCCATAAAGTGGTTGTGCTGGACAATCTGTCTACTGGATTTGCAGAAGCCGTGACGGCGGGTCAGTTGGTGGTTGGAGAAATGGCGGACCGGCATCTGGTTGAGCGCACTCTCTGTGAGCATCGGATTGACACGGTGATGCATTTCGCAGCCTGCGCATTGGTCGGAGAATCCGTAGTGGATCCGGCCAAGTACTACCAGAACAACGTTCAAGCGACTCTCGAACTGTTGGAAGCGACGCGCGAGACGGGTGTCAATCGTCTGGTGTTCTCCAGTACATGTGCGACCTATGGAATCCCGGCTAAGGTTCCAATTTCGGAACAAACACCTCAGGAACCTGTTAACCCGTACGGTTTTACGAAACTGGTCATCGAACGAGCGCTTGAAGATTACGCGGCGGCTTACGGATTGGGATATGCAGCGTTGCGGTACTTCAATGCTGCTGGTGCATCGGAAGACGGCAGGATTGGCGAAGACCACGATCCTGAGTCGCATTTGATTCCGATCGTGCTTCAGGTCGCACTCGGCCAACGCGAGCAGGTGACGATTTTTGGCGATGACTGGGACACGCCAGATGGAACTTGTGTACGTGACTACATTCACGTCGACGATCTTGGGGCAGCTCATTTGGCTGCCGCCAGTCGCCTTGAGCCTGGCAAGGGACTTAAAGTCAATTTGGGAACGGGTTGTGGTTTCAGCGTCAAGCAGATTATTGAAACTTGCCGGGCAGTAACCGGCCACGCAATCCCGTCAGTGGTTGGACCTCGACGGCCGGGCGATCCTCCTCAGTTGGTTGCCGACGCGTCGCTGGCCAAAGAGATTCTTGGCTGGGAGCCTGTCCATCTTGATCCCGAGTCGATCATCTCGTCCGCATGGAAGTGGCATCAAGCCAATCCGCAGGGATATAAAATCTACCAGCGCGCCAAAGTCGCGTAGCGCCACGGTCCTTCCTTTGCAGCGGTGGAGCGCAAGCTCCCCGGTCGTAGTTGAGCAAAACTTTGTCAAACCCAAGGCCTGGGGTGTTAAAAAACTGGAGTTGTGGTGCAAAATCCCAGCGGCCTTTCTGTTCCAAGCTTGGCACACCGAGTTATGGTTGCCTGGTGGTGCGTCTGACGAAAGTGATCTACAAGTAGGGTGGCGTCAAGCCAATGAAACGCACAGCGTAATTGCGCCGACCCACCAATTGTAGGAAACAGAGTGCGGTGGGGGGCTGATTTCCGCTGGCGCGAAACTCGGGCGACCCACCCTACTGGATGCTCGGCAAGCACCAATCTGATAGGTGCGCCTAAAACATGGAACAATACATGCGTAAGCCCAAACTCCAAAGATACCGGATTTTTAACACCCTACCCTGGGCCTCGCTACAAATGGCACTCACTTTAGGCCAAAGGCGCCGGAGGCCGGCACATGAACTGCCGGTGGCGTGAGCCCAATGGCACTCAGTTTAAAAACATGAGGCCCCAATTGTGCGACTCTCCCTTTGGGAGAGTCGCCGTCTAAGCGGCGGAGAGGGCTTTTGTTAGCCAAAGAGATATCGCGATTTAGCTTTAAAAAGAAAGCCCTCCCCGGCGGCGAGCCTCCGGCTCTCCCGAAGGGAGGGTGACATACTTGATCTTGTTTGCCTAAAAATCGCTGAGCTGAAAATCTAAAGTGAGTGCCATTCGC
>CALKXO010000490.1 GCA_938003615.1 uncultured Pirellulaceae bacterium
TGACTTGATTGAGAACTTGTCAATCAAACAGAGGAAGGTCTTTTTTGGGAATTCAATCTCGGCAAAACAGGAAGAACAGCGAAGAATGTTTTGCAAGAATCATGCCTTGGTGACGGGTTAATTCATAGTTGTCGGTCTAGCTCTTGGATGAAAGCTTCTTCGGCCATGGCCACGGTTTCTTCGAACCTTTCGGCAACCAAACGTGCTTGCTGTTGGTAAACCTCCGGATTCAAACGTCTCAAATATTCAGGAGCATTTACGTTGGGAAAGTCCCACTCAACCGCGAACTCTTCGCTTAAAGAGACGGGATAGTCACTTTGGTTATAAAGCGATCCCAAACGCTGTCGGGCGGCTTCCTTTAGTTCAGTGAAACAATCATCGAGTTGGATAACGCCTTCTCCCAACTCGTTCCTGTACTGTTGTAGACGCGTATCGAACTGCTCTATGCGGTCTTGTCGAATCAAACGAATCCCGGGTTCGGGAAATGCGAGCGATGATTCTTTCCAATAGGTGATGATGGAAGACTTCAAAGACGTCAACGCACGGTAGTTTTCATTTCGTGTGTCGATCAAACGTTTCGCGGCGCTGACCGCTTTGCCTTGAGCGCCAAATGACTCAGCGGCTTAAGATTTCTGCACAGTGGTCAAGGTTTTGGTCGTCCCGAACCAACGAAATTTGATGCGACATGCCGCCGACACCGTATCTTTGGCAACGTGGTATCTTTGGGGTTGATACTGACAAGGCCGCGACACACGCCCCCTACTTCGTATTCATCATGCTGCTGTCCGTTGATGGTTCCATGTTTCTAAAAACGGGTATGCGGATATAGACTTACGGGAGCAACCACAAGCGCTATCCGTTTAAGCCGCGTTTGCTAGCCCAACGACCTCTGCGTCGCTGCATAGGTAGCATCTTTGATCTAGCGTGACTTCGCATTGGGTTGCGAGGAAATCTTCGACTGCAAATGATTAAAACTTAGCGGTTGCTGATAGACTGTTCAGTGACGCATGGCGTTGCGTTTCTTCTCGCGCCTCTTCTTGCGCTTCGGTCGAGATATCGGTGTCTGGACTTTTTTGGGAGATCAAATGAATAATGCTCAGAAATTGGCGTTCGAATTACAACTTGACGGTTTGCGTAGGATCTCGTCCAAAAACGCCGAACCCTGCGACCTGTCAGGATGTTTGTTGGCCGCGTGCTCGGCTCATCATCCACCGCCTGAAATGCAAATGGCGGTAATGCAATTTCTGATTGACACCGGGGGTTCAGTAAACGAGACTGACAAAAACGGGGTGACACCACTGCATCGGGCAGTGCGCTTCCGAAGCCGCGCAGCGGTAGATCTGCTGTTGTCATCCGGCGCCGATGTTCGTGCCACGGACAGAAAATCTCACTCGACTGCCCTTCACCGCGCCGTCACCAATTCGGGTGCGCCGGCTACGGCGGGGAAAGCGGACGTAGCTGCCGCTATTGTCCGATCGTTGTTGGCGCACGGTGCCGATCCCACGATCACGAATAAGAAGGGCAAAGCCCCAACTGACTATCGTATGAGCGAACAAGTTTCGTCGGTATTCAACGACAAAGACGGCACTTAACATCACCAAAGCACTCAAAAACAAAACCTTACCTTACCTTCCTTGGAACTCCCCGTGAAAACAACTGCCGTTGCCGCTATCGTTTGCGTGATGTTGCTCGTTCAGTTTGCTACGCATGCTATTGCTCAGGAGAAGCCGAACGTCATTCTCATCATGGCGGACGATGTAAGCTGGGAGTGTTTTGGCGTTTACGGCGCCGAAGACTATCGGACGCCAAACATTGACGCATTGGCTGCCGGCGGCGTTCGATTCAATCACTGTTACTCGACACCGATTTGCACGCCGTCGCGCGTGAAAATCATGACGGGCAAGTACAGTTTTCGAAACTACACTCACTTTGGTTATCTACCACCCAAAGAAAAAACGTTCGGTCAAATGATGCAGGCGGCCGGTTACCAAACTGCGATCGCCGGTAAATGGCAGCTCAATGGCCTGTATCACGGTGCCGAAGATGGTCAAGACAACACGCGTCCCAACAAGGCTGGATTTGACGAGTACTGCTTGTGGCAGGTGACCAAACAAAAAAAAGGCCCTGGTGGCGGCGAACGTTTTTGGAGTCCGCCGCTGGAACACAACGGCAAATTCTTAACCTCCGAGGACAATGCCAATCAATTCGGTCCGGACATCATGTCTGACTTCGTTTGTGATTTCATTAGACGCAAACGCGACGAACCTTTCTTCGTCTACTACCCAACCGTGTTGGTGCACAATCCATTTGTACCGACGCCTGACACGATCGGAGACGCTCCACGCGGCCATGAGGCAAACAAGCCTCCCAAATCAAAAGCCGCGCAGAAAGAAAACTTCGTGGCGATGGTCAACTATATGGATAAAATCGTCGGCAAGATCGTTAGCGCTGTTGAGGAAGCCGGCAAGTTGGACAACACGATCATCATCTTTACTGCCGATAACGGCACCAACAAGTCGATCACTTCGCTTTGGAATGGACAGCAAATTCACGGCGGCAAAGGTGGCACCAAAGACATGGGCACGCACGTTCCGATGGTCGTCTCATGGAAGGGCCACACGCCTAGCGGGGTGGTGCTTGATGATCTAATCGATTTTACGGACTTCTATTCGACGTTCGCCGATGCCGCCGGCGTCTCATTAGGTGCTGATGATCCGATCGACGGACGCAGTTTCTTGCCGCAACTTATGGGGGAAAAAGGTGATCCACGCGACTGGGTGCTGTGCCACTACCAGCCGTACTGGGGTTCTATCAAGGGAAACCAATTTGCGCGCGATGAAGGGTTTAAGCTATATCGAGACGGTGCGTTTTATCGCGTGCCCAAAGATCTTCAGGAGAAGAACAACCTTGCCGCAGGCCAAGCCGGCGAGCTTGGTGAAACCACGCGGCAGAAATTGAAAGCCGTGTTGGACGCCGCGCCACCGGTGCCCGAAAAACAGAGAGGGAAGAACGCCACGGATCGTCCGGTCTACCAAGATTGGAAAAACATAACCAACGTCAACGATTAAGAAGATTGAATTGACCATGAATTACTTATTTATGGTAGCAGGTCTGCTATTGATGTTGGGGGTAAGCTCAGGTGCAAACACTCCGTTTCTTGGGAGCATGGCTACGGCTGGTCGTCAGTCAAAAACAAGTTGCGATTAATAATTTTCATTGGCGCTTCTTAAAGTAATGTGGGCAGCGCTTCCGATGTGGTCCATGTGAGAATGGCGATGCAAAACTAGGTGAGATTTCGTCCTCCGTTAGCAAACAGCCTCTGTCTGGTGAACGCAGCTAGTGCCTTTTCAATTCGTTCAGTTCGGTGACCAACTCGAATTCTTCGAGAAGGAAGTGCGGTCGCTACTGAGCGTTCACTGCTACGAATGTCATAGCGCCAACTCGAAGAAGTTACAGGCAGGTTTGTCGGTCGCTAGCCGAGCGGCATTAATCGTCGGAGGTGACAGCGGCGCGTCGATCATCCCCGGAGACGCAGACCAAAGCCTTTTTAGGCGATTGGCAGATGAGAATTTACC
>CALKXO010000491.1 GCA_938003615.1 uncultured Pirellulaceae bacterium
CCCGTTGCAGCCGCCGCCGGTTGATCGGCTTGTTCGAGCATTCCGGGGAATACTCCGATGCCCGCCAACACGCGTGCCAGCAGGCACAGGCCCAAAAACAGGCCGTAGTGAATAAGCCCCATTGTGTAATCGAAATCGAAGCTGAGCATTCCCGTTGCGCCGCCGACCCCCAACATCCCGATCAACGCCAAAATCCATGACCCTGTATCGTAGCGGTCGCCAAAAGCATATTTTGCCAACGGCATCCCCGACCATAGCACAGCGTAGATTGCTCCACAGATCAAAACCCGCAACCACAGTTCTTGGCCAACGAAGGAGTCAAGCTCCTGGTCCTTGAGAATGTTGTACGCACCGTAGGCCACCAACGGGGCAACGATCGCCATGGGAATCACCATCAGCAGCGGAGACAACTGCATTTTATCTTCTACGTAAAACTGGATCACCAACGCGCCAATCAGAAATCCAATCACCGAACCGATCATCGCAATAAGCTGAAGCGTCGAAAACTTGTTCTCGTTCCGCTTGATCGGCTTGAGAATTTGACGGCCTTTACCATCTTTGGGGCCCACAACAGGCGCCGAAATGACGACCTCATCTTCCAGCTTGGGAACCGTGATGACTTCTTTGCATTTCGGGCAGGGGCCTTTCTTACCAGCGAATTTTTCACTGACTTTGAATCGGGTGTGGCACTTGGGGCAGGTAACCTGAATAGGCATCGTTAATACAGCTCCGTCAAGTCGTCTTCATGGAGCATCTTGAAGTCGTGATTGGAAAGCGTTTCCATTGCTTGGTCGATGTTGTCCACCATGATCGCGACCGTCAAGCAACCCTCCGATTTAATCATCAACGGATAGGTTTGTACGAGATTCACCTCCGCTCTTAAGAGTGCGCTGCACATGTCCAACATCGGTTGCGTACAGTCACGCATCTGCACTGCAATTAGATCGCTTTCAATCATCGCCAAGCCAGCTCTTTCGAGAATCTCACGTCCCTGTTCGGGATGACTGAGAATACAACGCAAAATACTGCACTCGGTCGAGTCGATGATGCTCAGCGCGAGGATGCGCACATCACTTTTGACGAACCGGCGGAGGAACGCCTGCAACGACCCAACTTTGTTTTCTAGAAAGATCGTGAATTGCCGGATCGTAGGATAGTCTCTACCGCGTCCAGTATGCAGATCGATCGGGGATCCCGCATCATCGGCTTGGCTCATTGCAATCTCGCATGTTCATTGAAAATTCTTTAGATTATGGTGGTCGATGCAGTCGGCCCGCCATATTTCAAGATTTACGATAAGGAATCCCATGCTTTCGGTCAATGCTGACGGGCAAATCCCCCAGAGTCACGAGCTGGAATTTCGCGTGCGTTACAAGGAAACGGACGCTCAGGGACGCGTGCATCACTCCAATTATGCCAACTATTTTGAAATGGGGCGCACGGAATTGGTGCGTAGTTCCGGTTTGTCGTACCGTGACATCGAAGCTGCCGGGGTAATGCTGGTGGTCGTCGATCTGAAATGTGAATTCTTCAAGGGCGCTCAATACGACGATCTGCTCAGAATGAAAACGACCGTTCTTCGAGCCAAAGGCGTACGAATTGTCAATCGATACGAGATCTTTGTGGAAGACGAATTAATCGTCCGAGGCGAGACTACGGTAGCCGCAGTGGATCCCGATGGAAACGTGGTTCGGCTGCCTGGTTTCTTGCAGATGAAGTAGACGGATCTTTCGCTTTTGCGTCTGAGGCGACTTCACAAAAGATCGGCCCTTACAAAAGATCGGCCCTTATAAAAGATCGGCCAGATCAGTCCGAGTGCTCTGATTCCTTTGCTTGGAACTTCGCCTGCGAGAGCAAATTTACGATCGCTTCTTCTTGCGACGAGCGCTTGTTTTGATCTTTAGAGGCTCAGCCCCATGGGATCCGCGTGCGTTTGACGAAGAGTCGCCTTGTGGGACGCGAAAATTTGGGGAAATATCGCTACTTAGCTCAGTCTCCGTCGGGACCTTATTGGTGCTGGCGAAACGCATCGCGCTGGCAGATTCAGTGTTGGCTGGTGCTGGCATTGAGGATGCTTGGTGGTTCGCCATCGGAATTTTGTCGGCTATCGGGCGTCGGCGAGGTTGCGCGTAGAGACGCTCACTTACAAAAAACTCGTCAGACTCACCGTAGATTGCGTCTGATTTTGAATAGCCCGGACGTTCGATCATCTCTTCGGGAAGTCTCACTTGTTCACCAACTTCACCATACGCGTACGAGCACTCGTCTCTGTTTGTACGACGACCCACAAGGTACATTGCCAACGGCACGAGGCAAACCAACATCCACCATGGGCTGAGCCAAGCCGAATCGGGCGTGACGGGCGCGGTCTCTGGCGTCGAGTGGGCGACTGTCATTGCTGTTGTGTGCGCGTGAACGTCGTAGCCACTTTTATCGAAGCTGCTTTTTTTATCGAATTCCGTTTCGCGTCTCTCGAATCGGTAACTAGATATTGTGGAATTTCCGTTGGACGACGCTCCCTTGGCAACACTAACCTGATTGACTGGCGTCTCGCGTTTAACCGGCATCTCACTCCAATGGCTGGTGTCCAGAATCTTCTTCTGAAATGAGTTGGCTTCTAAGGTTGGCGCAAACAACCCCGATTCCCGCTTGGGAGTCGCAGTGGGGGATGGCTCTGGCAAAGCAGCAACTTCTTCGACAGGCTCGAAAACGACTTTAGCCGGAGCGGGCTTCGGAGGCGTAGGTTGAGAGAACTTTACGGCAGGTGAAGGCGTTGAGACTTCAGAGAGCGACACAAAAACTGCTGGCGGTGGAAGTTCGTCGACAATCGGCTTAGGCGTGTACACTCGCCACTGAGTCTCATCCTGATAAGCGTTTTGAGCGGTGTCCAAAACCGGGGAGCCGACATAGGACTCGAAATTTGGTGTCAGCAATTGGGCGTCGGGCAGCCGAGCAGTGGCTTCTTTGGCACGCGCTTCGGCCAACTTCTGTGGGGACTGGGACCGCAACACAATCAGTGATTTGCCACCACTCGCACTGGTGCTGGGCAAGGAAGGGGCGATGAATAATGGACGGTCGGTTAATCCACGCGATACAAATTCTTTGGCCTCTGTGATCTGATCGCGCTGAGGCTGCGTCAAGGTTTTGGCTGACTGTGTGGCAGAATTCTCAGCAACGGCATCCAGTGACTGCGCGGATGAAAGTGATTCCTCTTTGCGGTCAATGTTGTTTCCGTCAGTATTGCTTCCATCATGCGCATTGAACTGCTCAAGCTGATCTTGTGAATGGCGAACGCTAAGTCGATCGATCGGAGACTTGTATACGTCGCCCGCGTAGTTGTCGTGAATTTGAGAGCTGGCGAAATGCTGCAGCTGGTCAAGGTTCTCCGGCGGAGCGAACGATTGCTCGTTGGCGGGAACGTGCTGAACGAGCGGCGAATCGTTCGTTGAAAGGGTCTGGCCTGAGACTTTGTTTTGCGATCCCCACCGCCAAGTCGTTTCCGGTTGATTGGAAAGATTGTGGTCAGAAAGCGAGCGATCAGAAAGCTTGTGAGATTGAGTCTGAGCCAAATCGTTTTGAATCGCGCCCTGAAGCTGTTTTGCAACTTCGTCTGGATTTTGGAAGACGGACGAGTTTTGTGGCCGGGATTCAACGCGCGCGTCGATATTTTCAACTGATTGAAATATCGAGTAGCCCTTCGTTAGACCGGAGGCAGTGAATTGATTGCCGCTGGACGGATATTGGGGATCTTGCATCGGTTCACTCCAACAATTGGTGATACGGCGGTAAGATCTAGACTTTCTGTCTTACTGCCCGACCAATGGATGAACGCGGTGTTTGTTTACCGTTAGAGTGCCCGTGAATTACAATTCTAACAGTCACTCAAAAAGAGACGGTTCTATCGATTGGTATTCTGCTTCATCGGAGAATGGTTGGGGCTTCTGCACATACAATCGCTCCAACATGCATCAATCAGCGAAGAATAAGGGGTGAAGTACGTCAGATGGCGGTCCCAAAGAGTCATGCTGGCGAAATCTTCCTAACCATTTTTTCTAACCGTCAAACTCAAACAGTTGGCAATTTAACCAAGATCTCGTAGGGAAGTCTCAATTTTGATTCGCGCAAAAATACTGATATATAACCAGCGATTGTTGTGAAATAGGAGGCCATCATTTAGATTAAGGGTCGCAAGAAACCGTTTTCATGCGACCTTAGGCACTTGTTCATCGACATTTGATGAGACCAAAAGCCTGATAAAGACCTTCGCGTTGGTTCCACCAGATTCTGTTGGGCCGACACCCCCCTTGGAGCCTTAGATGCGTTGTTTTTCTCCCGTTTTTTGTTGGATGATTCTGGCCGTTTGCGTACTGTCCCCCGCTTGGAATGCAGAAGCTCAAACGCAAGTTTTAGAAAAGCCTGCAAAAGTTGCCGATTCCACGATCCACCCTGAACTCTGGCCGAAGACTTCTAGTCCAATTCCTGTCGACGCAGCATTGGAGAAACGCATTGATGCACTTTTGTCTAACATGACATTACGTCAA
Source organism: uncultured Pirellulaceae bacterium (assembly GCA_938003615.1). Lineage (GTDB taxonomy): Bacteria > Planctomycetota > Planctomycetia > Pirellulales > Pirellulaceae > Mariniblastus. The sequence continues at coordinate 4,542 of CALKXO010000491.1, forward strand.
AAGGTTGGCCAGACAATTCAAGCGGACATTGGATCGATCAAGCCGGCGGATCTGAAAAAGTATCCACTGGGATCAATCCTCAACGGTGGTAACTCGGCTCCTAGCGGGAACAATCGTTCGACCGCAGACGCATGGTTGAAACTGGCTGATGAATTTTACGACGCGACCAAACAGTGCGACTTGGAAGGTGGCCCTTTCATTCCAATGATTTGGGGAACGGATGCCGTTCACGGGCACAGTAACATCGTAGGTGCGACTTTCTTCCCCCACAACATTGGGCTTGGTTGTGCTCGAAATCCCGATTTGCTGGGACGGATCGGCGCAATCACAGCTTTGGAAACGCGTGTCACCGGTCTGGAGTGGACGTTCGCTCCAACGGTCGCCGTTGTGCGTGACGATCGCTGGGGAAGAACCTACGAGGGATACTCTGAGTCTCCTGAAATCACGGTTAGCTACACCGGGAAACTGATCGAAGGCATCCAAGGAAAGACAACTGACGGCGATTTCCTTAATGGCTCTCATCTAATTGCGACTGCGAAACACTTCTGCGGCGACGGCGGAACCTTTGGCGGTAAAGACCAAGGCGACAACAAAATGTCGGAGGAAGAACTGCGTGACTTGCAGGCAGCACCCTATCCGGTTGCCGTCGAACACGGCGTACAGTGCGTGATGGCTTCTTTCTCAAGCTGGCAAGGCAAAAAGTTACACGGCCACAAAGGACTTTTGACTGACGTGCTCAAAGGACGCATGGGGTTCGACGGATTTATCGTCGGTGATTGGGAAGCACATGGTCAAGTTGCTGGCTGTACCAATACCGATGCGTTGCCGGTACTCAATGCCGGGCTGGACATGTACATGGCATCGGGAAGTTGGAAGGGCCTGTTCGATACAATGCTCAAACAAGCGGAAGCAGGCGAGGTCGATATGGACCGCCTGGATGATGCAGTGCGACGAATTTTGCGAGTCAAGATTCGGTCCGGACTGTTTGAGGCGGGTAAGCCGTCGTCACGGCCATTTGCCGGTCAGTTCAGTGAACTTGGAAAGCCTGCTCACCGCGCCGTGGCACGCCAAGCAGTTCGTGAATCGCTGGTTCTGCTGAAGAATAACAAAGCCGTTCTGCCTCTAGCAGCGTCATCCAAGATTCTTGTTTGCGGCGATGGTGCCGACAACATTGGAAAACAATCGGGTGGTTGGTCACTGTCGTGGCAGGGTACCGGAAACACGAAAGCAGACTTCCCTGGCGGGTCTTCTGTTTATGACGGAATCAAATCGCAGGTCGAGGGCGCTGGCGGAAAAGCAATCCTCTCTGTCGATGGTGAGACAAGCGAAGCTTACGATGTGGCCGTCGTCGTCTTCGGTGAAGATCCTTACGCTGAATTCCAAGGTGACGTCGAGACGCTGGCTTACAGCCCAACCGATGATTCCGACTTGCAATTGATGAAACGACTCAAGGCAGCGGGCAAGACCGTGATTGGCATATTTATTTCGGGCCGCCCAATGTGGGTGAACCGCGAGTTAAATGCTTGCGATGCTTTTGTCGCCGCTTGGTTGCCTGGTTCAGAGGGTGTTGGAATTGCGGACGTGATTTTGCGAGGATCTGATGGCAATGTTCAAAATGACTTCAAAGGCAAGTTGTCTTACTCGTGGCCGAAGATGCCAAACCAAACACCTCTGAACGTTGGAGATAAAGACTACGATCCACTTTACCCATTTGGTTTTGGTTTGACCTATCAGGACAAATCGATGATCGGTGAATTATCGGAAGATCCGGGCGATGAGTCACTCGCATCCAACGTCGAACGCTATTTCCAATCAGGAAAGGTCGTTGAGCCGTGGACGATGAATTTGATTGATGGCGGCCAATCGGTTGCGGTTGAGACAACGCGTCAGGATTCTTCTAACGGAAACCTGTCAGTCATCTCTGAAGACGATACGGCTCAGGAGGACATCCGGACGCTGAAGTTCACCGGACCGGCCGAATTCCGAATCTCGGGACCTGCAGTCGATCTTTCGCGTCAATCGACCGGTGACATGGCACTGTATATGCGCTACCGCATCAACGAGTACTCTGGGAAAGACGCCCAGCTTGCAATCGCAGTAACTGACGGAGCAACGTTGGCGATGCCAATGAGCCAGATAGCGAAGAGCACACCTGGCTCTTGGCAGGAAGTTTCAGTGAAGCTGTCTTGTTATGGCGCCGCGGAGAGGCTCAAGTCAGTCACTTCGCCGGTGATTATTAAATCCGACGGCGGTCTGTCGATTTCAATCTCTGATGTGAAAATCGTTACCAACGAAGGCCAAGCAATTTGCTTGGGCGAGAAAGTTGAAAAGTAGACTTTGGATTAGTAGCCGCTTCTCTCCAAGCAGCGAGTTCAGCGTGTCCTTCTCTCGAAAATAGGGATCTACTAATACCGTCTCGGTGAGAGGGAGTTGCTAAACAACCACTGCGGATGTACGTCTATCTCAAAGCATCTTCGATCAGATCTCTGACCTCAGATGCCTTGTAGGATTTCTCTACGGGAATCCGCAATAGCGGCAAACCGGCGGACTCAAAAGCGTGGTTCACGAATTTGTCGCGCTCGATGCGGTCTGGGCGTTGGTGAGACACATCGTCCAATTCAATTGCGCAGACAACTTCCAGAGTTGCCGGATTGCACAAGACAAAGTCGATATGCTTGGAGAGAATTTTGTTCAACCAAGTCCGGTACTTGGATGAGTTTTTTTGGACTTTGATCAGGTCGGCGATGCGCACCATCGCGAAAATTTCCCAGTCATCCATCACCGCTTTTTGCAGCGACCGATAAAATCGCAGCTCGGATTTAGTGACTAACGCCTTACGCGGTTCATACGGCAGCCAGCGTGGCTCCGAATACATCCTGATCAAGAGGAACCCCGCAATCACGACCAACGCCCCCACGATGACGGGCCAGTTCTCAATGGCAAGAGTAAACAGTTGATTCATGCTGCGAACACGTTGAGGTCTAATTTGGCTGAGTAATGGCAATCGCCACGCAACCAATATTGAAAACAAGATCTTACCTAAATCTCGCCGAGGATCTAAAATCTACTGCCCGGCGGCTGTTATTCACTTTACCTGAACCGTCGCGTTTTCAACATATCAGCTTGACCGCATACAAATTCGAGTCGGCAAAAGAATTTTCTATCATGAACACCGCCGCCACCAACCAAAACCCACTCTCATCGAGGGATGAAAATCCGGTTGCTCCTAAATCACTTAAACCGCTGAAGATCGGCAATGTGGAGATTGGCTTCCCGATCGTCCAAGCGGCTCTGTCCGGATACAGCGACTGGCCAATGCGCGTGATTGCCAAACGACTTGGCGCCCCGTACACAATATGTGAGGTGATGCTGGACGAGTTTCTGGTAAATCTGAAGGAGCGTAAGCGCACCAGCCATTTTCTGCATATTTCCGACGAGGAAGAACCCGTTGGCGGGCAATTGATGGGAGCCGAACCCGATCAGTTCGCCGCCGGTGCAGTGAAACTGGTCCAAGCTGGCTTTCACATTATCGATATCAACTTTGGCTGCCCTGTCAAAAAAGTACTCGGGCGTTGCCGAGGTGGTTTCCATTTGAGCCAGCCGGCGGTGGCGCTCGAGATCATTCAGAAGACTCGTGACAATGTCCCGTCTGAGATTCCGGTGACCGTTAAAATGCGTCGTGGCATCGACGACACCGACGAGAGCCGCGATCAGTTCTTTGAGATACTTGACGGCGCGTTTGCGATTGGCGTCGATGCGGTTACCGTCCACGGGCGCACGGTGAAGCAGCGCTACGTCGGCCCCGCGCGATGGGAATTTCTCAAAGAGGTTAAGCAACATATTGGCGACAATCTTCTGTTGGGCAGCGGCGATTTATTCACGGCCGCCGACTGTTTGTCAATGATCGAGCAAACTGGCGTCGATGGCGTCACGGTTGCCCGAGGAGCAATTGGCAATCCATGGATCTTCAACCAAGCCCGTGCGTTGGCCGCTGGTAAGCCGCTTCCCGATCCGCCGACGCTGTATGAACAAAAGGAAGTCTTGTTGGAGCACTATCGGCTTGCAGAAGCGTTGTACGGTCCAGATCGAGTGGGGCGACTGATGCGAAAGTTCGGTATCAAATATGCGATTCTGCATCCTGAGCACGACGCGGTTCGATCGGCGTTCGTGAAAGTCAAAAACATGGATGACTGGAAAGTTGCGTTGGACACGTTTTACACCGTGGACGGCCCCGGTTGTCATCCCAATGGAAAAATGCACAAGGCACAAAGCAGCGGGCAGAAGTGCGGGTGAGGAGCAGGCGTAGGCTACGCTTTGCAAGCACTCCCGACTGCCTCCGCGCTTTGTTTCGAAAAAGTCCAACAAACATTCCCTGTCTGGGAGAAGCTATGGCGTTTTTCATGATCTCGATTTTGAGAAGTTGTAGAGTAAGTGGGTGCCATGCCTCACGCCGAAACTTCGTTGGTTAGTTCGATGTCTGTTGCGAACGATGACGCAACGGGTGTGATTTCCTGCCCCTTCACGTCCACCGACGTCATGTCTTTTTTCTCGATCCAATTCCCGTCGGCGTCGATCTGGCCCAGTCTTGTGCCGCCCTTGCCGATCAAGCTGCGTCCATCGGAGGCAAGTGTCACGATGCGGCAGCGCCCGCCATTTTCGTCAATCACTTCGAGTGATTTGCTGCCGTAGAGCTTTGTGCGGTTTTCCCAAGAGAATTTGAGTTGTTTGGCCATTAATGAGATCCGGCAATCGGGAAAGGGCAGGCGAAGGTAAGTTCAGCGGCACGCCATCCAAATAGTTTCCGCAGACATTCTCAAACGGCGTCCGGAATATGCCAGTAGAAACTTTCGGATTCCTTGATTTAGGATTCCTCTACTTCGGATACACTTGGAGCATGTCCCGTTCCTTAGAAATTCTTTCTCTTCAGCCATTTTTTGGCGGCAGTCACAAGCAATTCGATGAAGGCTGGCGACGCCACAGTCGGCATCACTGGACCACTCTGACTCTGCCAGATCGACATTGGAAATGGCGAATGCGACACTCGCCGATCGAATTTGCAAAACAGATCTCGGAACTCAAGAGGGCAGGGCAGCAGTGGGATGTGGTCGTCTGCACCGACATGCTGGATCTTGCCACCCTCAAAGGGCTGTTTCCGGATCTGCCTCCCACGGTGGTCTACTTTCACGAGAACCAGTTCGAGTATCCCAATCGCCACGCGAAACGGTCTGACCTTCACTTTCCGTTTACCAACCTCACGTCGGCGCTCTGCGCTGATGAGGTTTGGTTCAATTCGGAGTTTAATCTCGCTTCGATGCTTAGCGGAATCACGTCAACACTTAAGCTACTTCCTGACTATCCTCCGATCGAGTCCGTCGATGCGATTCGAGCAAAATCTCTGGTCCATTCACCGGGAGTAGAGGTCAGCGCAGAAACTGCTCCGGTTCGAGTTCTGCGACGCACATCGGTTGACGCAATAAAGATAGTTTGGGCGGCCAGGTGGGAACACGACAAGGGCCCCGAGTGGTTGCTGGAAGTGCTTAACGTTCTAAACGCACAGTCAGTCGATTTTTCGATCTCGATTGTCGGGCAGCAGTATCACAAACAACCGGATTCGTTTGAGCAAATCCAACAGCTGCATTCAGATCGAATTGAACACTGGGGATTTGTCTCGCGCGCGGTCTATGATCAGGTTCTCTCAGAAGCCGATGTGTTTCTCTCTACAGCCAACCACGAGTTCTTTGGGCTGTCGTTCGTCGAAGCGGTGATTAACGGTTGCTGCCCAGTGGTCCCCAATGGAATGGCTTATCCGGGCCTAATGAAGCCGGTCTCTGGGAGTGAAAGGCTGCTGTATGAAACACCTGAACAAGCCGCCGCGCTTGTCCAATCAGTTTGGCGATCGAGAGAAGAGTTTCGTGCGGTCTCCAATGAGCTATCAGAGCTCTTTTCTAAATCTTACGCTTGGCCAGTCCGCGCTTGCGCGATGGACGATCGGCTTGCGGCATTGATCGATAGTCATCATTAGCTTCCAGCTTTTCTTTGGATCGCTTCGTTTCTTTGGATCGCTTCGCAGTAGCCGATCTCGCCAGAGATTGGAAATTTTGCCCTTAAGTCGTCCAAAGTCTGGCGACTTCGGCTACTCGAAATTGGTGTCGAAGATCCAAAGTGAGTGCCGTTTGGCTAATCTCCGTGCCGTTTGCGAAGTGACGGCGACAAACGCAGGATCAATTGGGCGCGTTCAAAGATATCTAACCAGTCCTGCACGACTGCCGGGAAAACCGGATCGTCGCCCAGTCCCAAACCCGTGGGACACCCGGCACCGAATTGCTGCCGATCCATTTCGCGATAGCGTGACAGGGTCCGATCGCCATCTCGAGAAACTGGCAAGAAATCTTCGCTCATGATCACCACCTGCGGAACACGCGCACCACCACAAATCTTCAGTTCCTCGGCGAGTTCGGCATCCGCATCACGATCGACATATCGAATGTTGATCTTGTCACTCACGTTTTCAAAATGATCGAGAATTGGGCACTGCGAAACACAGTCGCCGCACCAAGCACCCGCCATCACTAAGATATTCATTTCACGTGCGAAACTAGAAAGTAGCTTCCCTTGGTCATCGCTGAGGTTCACAAGTTCATGAACCGACTTCCATTTCATTTTGTCCCCGTCGGACCCGTATTTTTCAAGAAAATCAACGTACGAAAATCCTGAATCAAATTTGCTCTTAAAGTCCATCGCGATTCTTCTTTCTATGTAATTAGAGCTCGTCGAGAGCTTCTTTTAATGCGTTTACTTTGGAAACTCGATCCAGCAAGTGGTCTGTTTCCCGCCGCCAGTTGATCCCTAACAGTTCGGCGATTTTGTATGCCAGCAACAAATCGGAAACGCCACGAAACTGGTTCGTAACGCGCTCTCCGTCCCTGCCTTGAACGTAGATCGTGTTGCGATCCGTGTCGAAACCCGATTCGTACTGTTCTACCAATTCTTCAATCCATGCCTGCGGAACTCCCGCGCTCGCACACTCGTGCTCCGGCCAGATCTCGTCTCCTTGGCATTTTAACAGCAACATTTGAGCGGCAACTGGATCCATTAAATGTTTCTCTTGTGACTTCTGTAAGCACCCGGCCATAAGTTTCCAATTGAAAAAGGAACCTAGGCCAGTGCCAAAACGGCTAATGGTGTCTGAAAACTTATGACCTAGTGCTTAGTTGCGGTTCTCGGTAGCGGGCGAGGCGACGAGGGTCCTGTGGAACTTAGCCTGATGCAAGAACTCCAAACACAAGAACTCGTGCCCTTTTCCAAAACGAAAAAAGTGCTGGCAAGTTGGTCAGGCATCGCAATCAGTATTTAATCCTTGTTCGATTGCTGGCACAATACGGCGGTCGACTTTCGAGGTCGCTCAGTTCGGTATTTGTTTGACTGCAGAGATGAAGTTAACCTTTCTACAAAAAATTAGCAATCTCGCCCAATACATCCTGATCCAGATTGTGATCAGCCTGTTTCAGGTGTTTCCATTGGAGACCTGCGATCGAATCTGTAGGTCCCTCGCGTCGTTGATTAGCGACCGAATCGGATTTCGGCGGAAGGTCATCCGAGAGAATATTTTGGGTGTGTTTCCGGAAGCCAGTGACGAGAAAATTGCTTCGATGAGCCGTGCGATGTGGTACCACCTGTTGCTGATGGGGGTCGAGGTCGCTCAGGCGCCGCGTAAAATCCACGATACCAATTGGCGGAAACACGTCTACATCCGGGACGTCGTGCAGATGACCAGTTATCTGATCGACTACCGACCACTCGTTGCCGTCTCCGGACACTATGGGAATTTTGAAATGGGCGGCTACGTCACGGGATTGCTGGGCATGCCCAGTTACACCGTGGCGCGCGAGATGGACAATCCGTACCTTGACGACTTCATTAACAAATTCCGCGGCCATAACGGCCAGTTCATCCTCCCCAAGGACGGGAGTTCAACTGCAGTCCAAGAAGTGATGGAAAGTGGCGGGATTTTGACGATCTTGGGCGATCAGCACGCGGGAACCAAAGGATGTTGGATTGATTTTCTGGGGCGACCGGCGGCCTGTCACAAAGCAATCGCTCTGTTCACCCTAAGCGGCAATGCACCGATGATGGTCAGTTACTGCAAACATACCGGGAAGCCGCTTCAATTCGAAATTGGCTGTACGGGTGTCGCGGATCCACTCGAGCTAGATCCTGAACTGAAGAACGTCACCGCGCTAACGCAATGGTACAACGATCGACTTGCCGAAGCCATCTTTGCTGACCCAGACCAATTTTGGTGGGTTCACCGGCGATGGAAAGAAAAACCAGTTCGCAAAACAAAAAAGCGACTGGCCGAGCAAGCGCGTGAGAAACTGGCAAAATCACAAGCCGAAGCTGCGTGAGGACGCACGGGGGCTCAAGCGTTTGATTCCAACGCCGATTGATCGTCGAACTCACTTGAGTCTTCCAAATCCATCTTCAGTTTTAACTCTTCCCTAACAACGGGCATTTCTCTTGGGGCTTCGATTCCGATTCGGACTCCTCCGCCGCTGATGCGTACGACGGTCACGGAAATATCATCTCCGATCCAAATGCGTTCTCCTGCCTTTCGACTTAGGACTAACATTCACAATTCCTTTGGTTTAAAATTCCATCTCTGTTTGGGCCATGCCTAGCGTGACGAGAAATCCATGAGGGCGGTTTTGGGAGTCAGGCAGATGATGCCTGCAGCGGGACAAGTTAACGTCAACCTAAATTCCAAACGGCAGTAGTGAAAATGGAAGTGGCTACCGCGAATAGTATTTGAACCGTCTGATCCTTCGAGTGATTGAATGATTGTTCTCGAATTGGATTGCGACACTTTCGACTGTGACACATTTAGTTGCTCGATGAAATTATTGAACAACTGTGGCGTCGCAAAAAAGATGCAAACCGGGGGGTGACATCCTCTTACCCACATAAAATCTAGCGTTTGGAAGTACGTCTCACAAGGACCTAACGGACGTTGTTGACAACTCGACATCCCCAATTTGCCAATGTGAATTAATAGAGACCTAAATCATCAAAACGGCGGGGTTTTACCCCCTTATCACGGGGCTTATTGCTCCCGTTCAATATTCCAGCATTATTAAAACGAGTAGCCCCTTTGACCATTTCGATTGATCTCAGCCATTTTCCCATCAAGCAAACGATTAATTTCCAAGCGCACTGCAGCGTCTCGCATTTGAACAAGCCCGCCGCAGATCGTGCCGCCCACTTCCTTGACCGGCATGTAGCGGTCGGGCGCGGCATGTTGTTTGAGTACACTGGCGCGGAAAACATTGCTCAACGTTTCCATCGTAACTTTGGGCAGTTGATGCAAACGTCGCCCGATAATATTTCCATCACCACCAACACATCGGAAGCGATTTGTATGATCGCCAACGGGTATCCATTTGAGCCCGGCGATCAAATCATCAGCTACGTCAATGAGTACCCGGCGAATCATTACCCGTGGGTGATCCAAGCAAAGAATCGCGGCGTCGAATTAATTCTGCTGTCCGACACCGACATCCCTCAGGAAGATCGCCCCTACACCGACGCGATTCCCGACACATTTGCGCGCGGATGGTCATTGGAGGAACTCAAGTCCAAAATCACTGATCGCACACGCATCATTGCGCTCAGCCATGTCCAGTTCACTAGCGGATTCGCAGCCGACTTGGAGGAACTTGGAGCGCTCTGCAAGGAGCACAATATTGATCTGGTGATTGATGCCGCGCAGTCTCTCGGTTGCCTACCGGTCTATCCTGAAAAGTGGGGCGTGGCGGCAGTCGCGTCGGCTGGATGGAAATGGTTGTTGGGCCCGGTCGGCACTGGCGTCATGTATACCAGTCCTGAGTTTCGAAAAAAAATCGCGATCACGATGAGCGGTGCCGATCACATGGTGCAAGATACTCAGTATCTAGACCACAATTGGAATCCGCACACCACAGGTCAAAAATTTGAGTACTCAACGGTATCATACGCATTAGTCGATGGCCTGTCTGTTGGTTTAGAAGAAGTCTTCCTTCCTCACTCACCTGAAGCGATTCGCGATCACAATTTTGCCTTGCAAGAACTGGCACTAGGAAAACTGGACCACGACAGGTACCAACCGATCGTTCATCTTCCGAAATCGCGTTCGGGAATTTTAGCGCTGATTCCCAAAGTCTCCAACGCTCCGGCGATCACGGCTGAACTGGAGAAGCAGAACATCATCATGACGCCTCGAGATGGCTATATTCGTTTTGCACCTCATCTTTGCACAACAGAAGATGAAATCATCGCCGCCGTCGATGCTTTGAACAAGATATGATCCGTCCGGCTGTCACTTCGCTGATTTTGGTGGCGGTTGCCGTGGCGTTGATCTACCGCGCGGGCGCGCCGCCGTCCGCGGGAAATGGGAATTCCAATGGTTCGCCGTCAACCATTACCGTCTTATGCGCGGCGGGACTGTCGCCCGTCATGGGCGAATTAACGGATGTGTTTGAATCCACCGCAGCCGAGGATTCGAGCATAAAGATTGACGTCAGTTACAAAGGATCGGCACAACTGGTTGCCTTGCATCGAGTCGCTCAATCGGGAGATTTGCTGGCCGCGGCCGACACTTTTTATCACCAACCGTTGATCGATTCTGGGCTCTGTAGCCCTGCCGATATCGTCGCCTATCAAACACCGTGCTTGATCGTAGCGACAGATGCAGCAGCCACCGGTTCAATCGACGAAACGTTGCTCTCGGGGAAATTTCGCACCTCGATTCCTAAACGCGGTCACGCAGCGATTGGGCGATTGGTGGCATCGATCGAGGGCACCGAAAAGTACAACTCATTTTCTCGGCTGGCGACCGTCACGCGCGAAACGGTCAGCCAAGTCGCCGGCGATGTAGATCAAGGAGTCGTAGACATTGGCATCGCATGGAACACGACTTCGTTGCAGTTTGAAAATACGAAGTCGCTCACCGTCGATGCGTGGCAGGGATACCGGTCGAGTATTGGAGTGTCGGTTCTGTCTTCTTCGAAGAATGTCGCGGCGGCCGAAGCGTTCAAGGAGTTCCTAGGCGGCCAAAGGGCCAAAGGCATTCTGAAGAAGCATGGCTATCTTGTTAGTGACGGTCCCGGTCACCAAGGCTCGGTTGAGGCGCAGCCATGACGCACGGTGATCGCAATTTCATCAAAGTTATCTCCGTAGTCGCGGCGGCGTATGTTGGTCTGCTGCTGGCGATGGTGTTGGCCAACGTCATGCTTATCACTGGCGATCTTGCGTCGGCTTGGGGAACGCTGGCCCGTCCTGAGATTCAACAGGCGATTCTACTCTCGCTGGGCACCAGCCTGTTGAGCGCCGTGTTGAGTATCTGGATTGGAACCGGGATTGCATATTTGGTGAGTCGTGAAAGATTTCCCGGTCAGCGCTTGGTCGATTTTCTGATGGACCTGCCCATCTTCCTTCCTCCTCTGGTTATTGGAATCAGTTTGCTGATTCTTTTTCGCCGCACACCGTTGGCGGCGCTCGATGATGTTTTGGGAGTAGCGTTTTATGTGCCTGCGATCGTATTGGCCCAAACGGTCGTCGGTGTAGCGTTTGTCTATCGTACGATGAAAGCCACTTTTGATTCAATGTCCACGCGTCAAGAACGAATCGCTCAATCGTTAGGATGCTCCCGGTTTGGCGCGTTCTGCAAAATTACGTTGCCGCAAGCGAGGCAAGGGTTGGTCACGGCTGCCGCGATAGCGTGGGCGCGCTCCTTTGGTGAGTTTGGGCCGGTGTTGATTTTTGCAGGCAGTATCCGAGGCCGCACGGAAGTCATGCCAGTGTCGATCTATCTGGAACTGAACTCTGGGAATCTGATTGGGGCAGCGATGATTGCACTAGTGATGATCGCAATCGCCGCGGTCGTTCTGTTCGTTGCTCGGGCTGCTGCAGATGAACAGAAAATTAGCCAGGAAGGAGGCGAGCAATGATCGAACTGAACAAGGTCAATCTCCGGCGGGGTAGTTTTCACCTGAAGAATATTTCGATGGAGATCGATCGAAGTGGAATGCACCTGCTGACTGGCGAAACGGGGGCGGGCAAGACATCGATCGTTGAAGCGATCTGCGGACTTCAGGCTGTGGAATCCGGCACGATTGATTTGCGGGGCGCCGATGTGACCCATAAGGATCCGGCTGGACGGTCGATCGGTTACTTACCGCAAGACGCGGTTTTGTTTGATCATCTGACGGTGAGAGACAATCTGCAATTTTCGTGTCAGGCACGCAGATGGAAGTCGCTACGGGTTCGTGAGCGTGTTGATTCTTTGGCGCATTCGCTGGGGCTGGTGAACCTATTGGAACGTCGTACGTCTAGTCTCTCCGGCGGGCAGAAGCATCTGGTGGCCTTGGGACGCGCGCTGGCGTTTGAGCCTGATATCGTTTGCTTGGATGAGCCATTTGTAACGCTCGACGCGCAGACGCGCGAAGCGATGATTGATTGGTTCTCGACCTATGTTCGAGAAAACGAACTGACGGTTCTGGCGGTGACACACCAACCGCAGTGGTTCAATGCGACAGCCAAGACACGATGGAATATCGACGGACAAGGCAACGTCGCCAAAAAATAGTTGAAGTGGCACGGTTACGGATGGTTACTGGCAAGCTCCCGTAATCTTGTTCCATCTGTTACGAGAGTATCCTACAGCCATCATGGCATACCGAAAGCTCGACCGCGTCAGCTGCTTCGTATTTGCCTTCATAGACAACCATGTTCATAGCCAAGGGCTGCCCAACCAATTCGGGACTACAGTAGACTTCTTGTTGCCTGCTATCGTAGTCTGTTCCCGCAAAGTGGATGCTGACAATTGCGGTTCCCGAACTGGAGAATCGCCAAACTGTGTTGATTCTAGCTGCGTCTCGCCGCGGAACCACATCTACCGCCAATAATTCAACTTGGTCACCAAAGGCGACGGGGTGAAATTCGGGCGATGCTGATTCTGAAATGGTGGCGGCAGTGAACGACTTTCTGTCCGCTCGTTTGTAGACTTTGGTAACTGCCACTGGGACGACGACCAACAGAATTAAACCAAATATCAGTGGTGATTGCCTGAGGTGATGTATTGGTTTGATTGCCACTTCGGCAACCAGCTGTCGGAGGTTGGTGTTTCCTGAATACCATTTCAGCAAGGTTGCTTTGGCAGGGATCTCCACGAGATAATAAAGCCATGCCGAAACGCCGATGCTCAGCGTCAACGTCAACACTGCAAAGTACCCGATCGAAAAATCAGTACCGAACCAGAATTTTTGCTTCGCGAAATAAATCAACGGGTAGCGGACCATGTAAAAGGCGAAACTGATCTCACCCAAAAACACCATTACTCTTGAGCCGGCCAGCCTAGCAATCAATCCAGCAGACTGAGCGAAAACGTAGATCACTGCAGCGTGAAAAAACATTCCACCGCTGAATGATAGCCAGTGCGTCAGAGTGGGGCCACAAACCTTAAAGGTGTGTAGTTGATGGAACAGTCCACAGGAGACAAAGATTTGGTAACAGCCAATTGAAAGCGCTAGAACCAGCAACTCCAACAACGTCGCTTTTGTGGTCACTGTCCAGTGACGTGATTCAGCGAAGGCACGAAGTTGGCTTTTGCGTTTAAGGAAAATCATACCAGAAGCCATTCCGGTCATGAATTCCAGCAGGCGGAATGGAAGAATGGCGGAAAGAACTGAACGACTTTTCTGGAGTCTAGTGACGCGTTGGCGATTTATTTGATGGGTGACGCAGGTGCAAGCGTGCTGGCCATCACAATCATGGCGACAAAGGTCACAGCGAATAGGCACGCGTACTTAATCCAAAACTTCCTAGAAGTCCCCTGCAATAGCCACGCAGATCATCAATCACAAATACGCGTACTTCCTGACGCTTTACCCGAAAGTGCCACCGGACTTCGACCTGAGCGCCCCGAAGCAAAAACGGGCGGCGGAGGTTTACGCGGCAGCACTGGAAGACGGCAAGTCCAGCATCAACGCCAAGATGTGGGCCTACCGAGGCGTGACGGTTAAATTAAACGTGTTTGACTTCACCGTGAGCCGACACCGTGACGGGCCGGAACTGTTCTTCGAAAACTTTCAAGGCACAATCCTTGGCGATTGTTGGCACGGGTTTGGTTCGATTGACGATCGTAGTGCGGGGGGCATGACGCTGTGTGAGAGAAACGGAAGAAGCGTCGCGCTCAGTTGGAAAAAGCCATCAAAGCCGCCGAGCTAAAGACAAGCAGTCTTCGATAGTCCCGGGGTGGCAACGCGGTGCTCTGTCAAGCGGCTCCGGCTAATGGCAGTCGGAGACGCTTACATAGGAACTGTCCAGAAAAATCGGGACGTTATTTCGGGACAGTTCCTGAGTGAACAACGAGCTAGCTACATGCCGCAACCAACCTCGCGGCAAAACTATCTACTGGGTTAAACGAACCTTCAAGAGCTTAGAGATCTGCAGGAATGCAGCATTAAGCTCTTCGGGGCTATTGACATTGAAGTTCTCCCCGTTAGTGGCCTCGGCGATCGACTCAAGGCGGGCATTTGCCCCCACCGAATACCCGATGGTCATGATCAAGATCCCTTGCTGCTTTGCCTCTTTCGCCAGTTCTACTGGGTCTGGGCGGTTCAAGGCTTTTGATTGAGCACCATCTGCGAAGAGAACAATGACCCGACGCGCCGGTCTGGTGCTGCGATCCAAAACTGCAATGGATTGGTCCAGCCCATCAAAAATGCTCGTTCCGAATCCGAGCGCAGGAAGCTCGGCGTATGAATCTAGTTCGCGTTCAATCTCTGTTGCTCTTTTACTGTAAAGTCCAAGCTCCAATTCGGTTCGAGCGAGATCCTTATCCAATGGAGAGACAGTGCGGCTGGACACCATCCCCCCCCCAAAAG
>CALKXO010000492.1 GCA_938003615.1 uncultured Pirellulaceae bacterium
AACTTGCTCCAACACGTCCGACTGAACGTTCGTCATGGTTTCACCTACCCAGCCTTCGTATTCGCTGCGCACACAGGTGCTAGGCGAAGCGAGATTGCTCGCAGTCAAATCTTGGACCTCGATTTCGACAGCGGCATGATCACCATTCGGGAGCTAAAACGCGTCCGAGGCATGCAATCCACGCGACGCGTCCTCATGACGGCCGTTGCTGAAAACATCACTCAGCGAATGGCTCCAAATTCATCCGGGCGGGCAACTGACCTTCGCGATGCCAGAAGACGTGTGCCGATCTCGAAAAGAACGCGAGGTTGGCAGCCCGTTATCCCCCAAAGAGCTTTACTATCACTTCAAACACACGCTCAAAGGCAGCAGATGGGAAGTCTTGCACGGCTGGCACGTCCTTCGTCACTCATTTTGCAGCAACTGTGCCGCAGCAGGTGTTGAGCAACGTGTCATCAACGATTGGGTTGGCCACCAAACCGCTGCGATGGTCCGACGTTACCTTCACCTTTTCCCGAATAAACAGAAACAAGCCATCCAAGCTGTTTTCGAGGCCTAAGCTGAAAATTAGCAACTCGCTTCGACCAACGTGACTGAATAACACGCGTTCTGAAATCAACCACAACCCGAAACACTTCCCAGAGTGAAACGCTCAAACAATCAAGGTCGCCTGGGACGGCCCTGCATGACCTATGCTTCAACGTCTAGAATACTCATTCAAAGAACTCTAGTTTTCCCCATTCCGAAAATCGCAGCAGATGGTTGGCGACACCTTTGGGCGGCACGACCCATATTATTACGAATCATTCGTAGGTCTGACGGAAGTGGTCAAGCTGCTCGATCCAGAGTCGAGCATGATAAGCGTATCGTTCCAAGCAGGAGATATAGCGAAGTGGGATGATGTTGTCGTGAATTTGAGCACCGGCGGCATGCGGTGCTATCAAGTAAAGCATACTCGCGAACAGAACAACATCAACTTTAGCGACCTGATAAAGCGAGACAGCAAAGACACAACATTCATCCGAGAGTTGTTCGACGCTTCGGTTTCGTCAGGTCTCAACGCTGCAAACGTTAGTTTGATTCTGTTCACCAATCGTGATGCGGGCAAAAAGAAGACATCTCGCGCCGATGGAGAAAAACGCCCGCCGCTTTTGGCGTTTTGGAGCACGCTCAAGGAACAGCTCGACACAGTGAAGTGTTTCGCCGATTTCGACTTCCCTTCAGATCAGAAAGTTGGCTGGGACGAATTCGTGGCCTGTTTTTCCGGATGTGAAGAAAGCGAAGTGGTCGCTTTCCTCAAGCAAATGGAAATTCGTACCAGCGAAGATGAACAAGAAAATCTCGAATCTAGAATCAAGAGAAGCTTGTCGGTTGTTTTTGGAGCATCGGAAGATGTCAATAATGCCTTGTTCAACAGTCTGGTAGCTGCGCTAAGAAGGTGGACGACTAGCAAGTGGATTGAGCGACACGGTTCAGTTACTGGCGAGGAACTCTACATAGCTCTGGCTGTTCCCGCGAAGCCAGAGGAAATTGGGATTGCGCCGCCTCCGCCCACCCCCTTTTTCAGTTCAAGGATTGACTTTGTCAACGATCTTGAAAAATCAATTGTTAGCGACGATGGCCCACAAACGACTTTTCTTACTGGCGAGGCAGGATCGGGCAAGACAAGTTGCGTCAGCTACTTGGCGAACCGAAGAACCGAAGGCGCGTTTGAAAGTGTTATCAATGCGAGATTCTTTTGCTTTGAACCGATCACGCCACAAAAACCATTCATTGATTCTGATGCGTCAAAAGTGACTCCGAAAGAACTTTGGGGGACGCTGTTGACGCAATTGCGCACTCTGCTGAGGGGCCGTTGGTTCGAGTGCAAGGTGCCAATTCGAAATTCGATTTTAACATGGCAACAAGCACGTGAGCACGTAATCCGACTCGCTGACTTTGTCGGCCAAGAGATCGGCAGAAGGTTTGTGATTGCGGTTGATGGAATTGACCATGCTGCCAGAGCGAAACAGGCGCAGCCAAAACAGATTCGAGACTTCTTTAACTCCATCCCAAGTCCCGATGAGTTGAAAGGGAAAGCTATTCGACTACTTATCGCTGGGCAGCCTGCTGAGTATTACCCTGAAGAGTATCCGACTTGGCTTGCCATTGAAAACGAGTCAGTTGAAGTGATTACACTTCCGGCCCTTTCAGTGGATGACATCCTTGAACTGTTCAAGGAGTCGAAATCTCAGTTACAAAGCGACCAATTGCAAACAGCCGCAAATCTGGTTTTCGCTTTGACCAAAGGAAACACTCTTGGAGTCGTTTTCGCGGTCGCAGAGTCCGAAATTAAAGACTCGTTCGACAGTTGGAAGGAATCACTTGAAGACCGGAGACTATCCGGAAGCCTGGCTGGTTACTACCAATCCATCTGGCAGAGCGCGACTGCCAATGTTCCGGGTGTCGGTAGTTCTATCGCGTGCGCAATTTCAATGGCGCGGAAACTTGTCACCCCTGAGCAATTGACAGACGCCTTCCTGAGCTGGAACAAGCCAGTTGGTGAGTGGCGACACATTCTTCAGCAGTTAAAACCGCTGCTGGAGTTTGTCGAGGGAGGATATCGAGTTCGCCACAACGATGTCCGCATTTTCTTGGCGAGAAAGTTTCAGTCGTTTGCTCCCGAAGAACGCCAGCGTGTTGCTGGTGAATTGGCGGACTACTACATGACCGAAACATCGGATCGTCTTTCAGCACATCAAACTCTTTTCGACCTGCTAAAGATCGCAAACAGAGAAGTTGAATGCGCAGCAGTATTTGATACTGACTGGGTATTTGAAGCCGTCAGCGTGGGAATGGAGATTCACGAATTATGGCGTGAAGGTATTCAGGCTGCACAACAACTCAAGGCGGCGGACAATTGGGATCGGGTTGTTTCGGTTGCATGCGGATTGCAAACACTGAACCGGATATCAAACGACGCTGACCTAATGCCATTGCGGTTGATGAAGACTGTGGTCGAGCCAGTACTGGCATCAGAATCTCGTGTCAGACCAACCGATCACTGGACAACCAGTATTTTCTCGGATGTGGTCTATGACATTGATAAACTTTGCGACGGTGAGGAGTACGTTCGTGCTCGAGGATTGATCGAGCGTTGGTTCGGCGGACTTAGCCCGATTGATGTTTTGCACCGAATCCCTGTAGCAAAAGAAGACGATGGATTCGGCTGGATGCCCAACAAGGCGGGCCTAAGTGACACCCTAAAACACAATTTTCGCTTGCTGGGTTGGCTGTATGGAAAACATGAAGTTGATTGGGAATTTGTTTCAGCGGACGACTTGAACGAAGATGAAACAGATGCTTTGTTTGCATTCGAGGAAGGGTTTGTCGATTCACTTACCAGCGAGCCGTTTGATCCTGAACATTTGGAACTACTGTTTACCACCCAGCTCCCCACCTATACCTCCAATCTTGAGTTAGCAACTCGTAATCTTGCAGACCTTCAGCAATGGGATCTTGCGGGACGATTGCTCGATGTGTTGGTGGACGATGAAGCAAGCAACCGATTTGTTGGAGATGCGTGTTTCTTCGCACTGAAATCAAACCCTAAGAGCAAAGCGCATTGGCTAACGCCTGTCTCGGGACAAACAATTGAACCAGTGTCGATATCGCTGGACGGTATCGACAACTTCAACCAAGATGACATGTCGTCTCTTTCAAAAATGTGCGCTGCGTTTGGTTGGGTGAACGATTCGCGAAGCCCGATCCAGCTCATGTCGCAGGTGTTTTCTCGGTTTGACGAAACAGAACTTAAGCACCCCAGAGAGTTACAGCAGATCATACTTGCGTCAGTCTGTTTCGGGAGACTCGAACATTGCGCGACTGCGAAAGGGAACGAGAGCGCGATTCCGGCAGTCGAAATTGGCAAGATCCTGAAGTTGTTGTTGACCACAAGCTGGTACAGCGGCAGCTACATCTTGGCTTCAACACTAGCTGATCAAATTGCCCAACATTGTTTGAAGCTAGGTGGAGACCACGAAGAGGCCGCTGTCGCCATTGCCGTCGATCTTGCCAAGACGTTCCGCCTTGGACCGCGAATGAAAACCGTCTGGGCGCTCGCGAAACGAGCTAGTGATCCGACGATTTTACAACGTTGGATCGAGCACTACATTGGAAACGATGGCGTTCTGTGGAGGCAAGATAATGGCTCTGCACGAGAGACACTAGACGATCTTGAACCGTATGCGCTTGAAATTGGACTTGATGAAATGGTGTCAGTCGCCAGAAGTCGGGTCGAATGGCTATTGCTTTCCTATCGTGACAGAAAGGAATATTCATTTGACGAAGTCGCGAAATGGCTTGAACTTGCAATCGTTCATGCCCCAGAAACCTGGTCGGACCAAGGATGGAAGCTATGGCAGCTTTGCGAGAACTGCCGCCTCAACTATTCCGGAAATTCGTTTCAATCAACGATTTATCGCTCCGCACTCGCGGCCGCGATGTCGATCGACTCAGGTCACTGGTGGCAGTTAGTCAAGACAACCTTCGATCAGGTTGACACCGATGCTTGGCACTGGTGGATGCGTGACTGGATTGTGGAAACGGTTTCCGTTCTTGAAGCTGTTGACGAGTTCAATTTTTCCGAAGATCAAGCTGCGAATCTTTGGGGCTTGGCTCTCGCATTTAGTCGGTGGTTTGAAAGCACAGACAATCTGTTCCTTGAACAAACAGGCAACGCTGTCTTGCCAATTCTTTCCGAGCGTCGTCAGGAATTGGTGCGAGAAAAATTGCAAACGATCTATACATTGGACGAAGAAGGCGAATTTGCAGATCCGGAAAAGGGAACGCCTTTTCACCTTCTGATGGCAAGTCCACCAAGGACAAGCCAAGAGTCATGGAGTGCAGTTGAAGCGGCAGTCGAGAAAATGGCCGCAGACGAATATCGGGCTTCGCGCCACATAACGTTGCTTGAGATTGCTCGAGAAAGAGCGTGGGTTGCCGGAACGCAGTCGCTCACTAGAGGTCTCGACACCCAAATTCAAATGCATAGTCGATGGGCATTCGGATTGGAGCCCCGATGGAATGAGTTGCCAACACATGATCCCGTTGAGCCCATTGAAATCACAACGAACTTACTAAACATACTTTTGAAATCGCTAAGTAATGAAACAGTTGGCGGCGCGTTGGAAGGCATGGGCCATCTAGTTGACCTCGTTCCCGAAGCCATCGAAACGCTTTTCAACGACCTTGATGAAGGTTGGCCGAGGCGATGGTTATTTAAGTTGCTACAAGTCTGGGCAGTAAGCCATGAAACCGAAGTTGATGCACTGAGTGAAAAGCTAAACGAAGTTCTCAATTCAGACACTGGTTTATACGAGAGACTTCAAGCTTGGGTCGTGTTAACATGAACGCAAGAGCTCAAGGCCAAGACAGCGTAGATTTTCCGATTCCATCTCAACCACTCACAGGGCCAGTCGAAGCGGCGTCGCACCGAGGAAGTATTCTCAATGTACCGCCAGAGATTATTGGCGGCCGACGATACACGGATAGAAATCGAACCTCGTCTGGCATGGTCAGTGATCTTGAAAGGTTCGGGATTTCGATTCCGGACATAGATGGTTTGGTCGCCCACGAATTGTCCAAGCTTTCCACGCAGCCCAAAAATGCCACAGGCCGAGGCGCTCGGCGATATCGTGACACGTTCTATTCCCGGGCGGACGCTGAACAGTCAGTTGGCAAAGCTGTCTCCAGAGTGATGTCTACAGAGATCTTCGACGAAAGGAAAATTGGAATACTTGCACAAGTCTTGCTGGGAAATGACGATCCATGGATTTTCAATGCACGTCCGACGCCTATTGGGAGCCGTCTACAAGGTTGGGAACCAATTTCAACTTCGCTGACGAATGAGATTAATCTTGAAGAAACACGATCAGCGATGTGCGAAGCCGTAAGTGAAATCGCTGTTCCGGGAGGTTGGAGTGCACTTGCCGGTATCGTCATAGATCGAGCTTGGCCCTTCGAGTGCGAGCTGTACTACTGGCTGGAAACTGAGAACGATCGGACGTTCGTTCTTGGTACTTCAAAGCTGCCAACTTGTGCAAGCGGTCGCGCGTTTGTCTGGCAGTTTGGAACGGTCTTTCAGGCTCCCAACATGCCATTTGCCATGGCATACATTTCAGGTGGTCGGAACCGGCTTCCACACTGCTCGTTTGCAGTACAGCCAGCGAAATTTCTGAGAGACAATTTTGGTTGGCAACAAAGCTTGATTGACGCTCGGACATGGCTAAGAAACGATACCGTTGTCGCAAAGTACGAAACACGCACTCGCCCAGATAGTTTGGGGTCAAATGGGCATCAACAGCCGATCATCATGCGGTGGCTGATTTCTAACGAAGAGCGTGATCGTTTGACCGCTGAAATCGGGCAACTTAAACCACGAAGCCATTTTCAACATGCAAAATCTGGCGAGTAGTGTACCGCGAAACGGATGGGCTGTTGGCGTTCCAGTCGCAGAGAATACTGGGGGCTAATAGAATTGCACGACTGATATTCAAAGCACAGATTGATTGGTGGTAAATGCACGACTTCTTTCACGTACAACCTGAAGAAATCAAGGCCCTA
>CALKXO010000493.1 GCA_938003615.1 uncultured Pirellulaceae bacterium
GATTGGTCCAACGACCGAGATCGAGAGATGCTCTAGGCCAGGTAAAAACACCTTGCTCGCAATGTCATTTGCGTTCTCGATTGTCACTGCGTCGATGTCTTCTAGGATTCGAGTGGCCGCGACTGCTTCATTAAAGTGAAAATGTTGTGTTGCCAGACGAGCGACGCGATTGGGAATAACGTCCGCCGCGAGGCGACTTTGGCCGCGCACCTGCATTTTTGACTTCCAAAGTTCTTCTTCGCCGATTGAGTTTTGGCCGACGGCGAGAGACGTCAATTCGAACAGAATCACTTGCAGACTTGCGACAAGATTCTCGGGACTCGTGATGCCCTCAATTAGCAACACGCCGCCTCGTTGGTATGCCAAAACCTCGGAGGAAATAGAATACGCTAGGCCGCTTTTCTCGCGCAGCGCCCGATACAACCGAGAGCTCATGCCGCCGCCTAGGGCGCAGTTGACAACGTGCATTTCATGCCGCAAAGGACTCGAGTATACGGGAGCCGGAATTGCGATGTTGAAGGTGCATTGGTTGGTATTCATCGGGATTACTTCAACTCCACCAAGCGAAGTTGTTGTCGTGGCCGAACGCCGAGGCGATTCTCCGCGTAGCGTCCAAAAGGCATCCTGTGCTTGTTCGACAATTGAGTCGTGGTCCGTCGCACCTGCTGCCGCGACGATAATCCGGTCAGGCGTGTAGTTTTTGGAAATGAATCCCATCACATCTGATCGCGTTAGCTGCTTGACATCTTCTACCGTGCCCGTTGTTGAACAGGCCAGCGAGTCGTTGCCCCAAAGCAGACGC
The DNA here is from genome assembly GCA_938003615.1 of uncultured Pirellulaceae bacterium. Classification (GTDB taxonomy): domain Bacteria; phylum Planctomycetota; class Planctomycetia; order Pirellulales; family Pirellulaceae; genus Mariniblastus. Next base: position 803 of record CALKXO010000493.1, read on the forward strand.
TTGATGGATTGCAGTGCCAAGTGGGAAGGATGGTCGTCGTATTGCCGAATCTCTTGGCAAACGACGTCTTTTTCGCGTTCCAGTGCTTCTTCTGGAAATCTACTGGCGACCAGAATGTCACCCATCAGGTCTAACGCATAACTGACGTAATCTTCTAAGACATGAGCGTAGAAACAGGTGTAGTCGGGCGCGGTAAACGCGCCCAATTGACCCCCAGCAGTGTCGATCAGTTGTGCCAATTCCTCACTATTGCGAAGTGGCGTACCCAAGAAGAGTGCATGCTCACATAAATGAGCCAGACCTGATTGATTGGCTGCTTCATCCTGTGGCCCAGCATCGACCAACACAGACACGCCAGCACTTCCAGTGTGCGGAATGTGTTCGGTGACGACCCTGACGCCATTTTCAAGGCGAGTGAATCGGGTTGTGGGAGATGCTTGAATCATTAAGCCAATCCGTGGTTTTGTTTCCCGCCGAGCGTTGAGCACAGCGAACAGTCCGTTGCCGAAAATTGACTCTTATGAAGAGGTGGAGATTTTCGATCAGCGAAGTGTAGCCCACAGTTAGCAATAGGAAACTTTGGCAAGCCACAGCAGTTGATAAAGATGTTTTTTTTGAGAAGCCTTGCCGGATTGCAGCGTCTCTTCTGATTGGCGTGAACGATTGGATTTTGCAGGCGACGTTTGTCCTCGTTTTCCTGTTGGGTTTGCGCGCTTGTTAGTGGGCTGTTTGTTAGTGCGTTTAGTAAGCGTCTCTATTTACGGACGCGACGTATATATATTTACAGATGCAATTCAGATAGCCGTTTCCGGCCACAATAACTGAAGCCGCAAATTCATGGGGTTCAGCCGAAATTCTGATTCGCCTAGTATGTTGAAATATTTGCATTGCAGAAAAAGTCGTCATTCTCATTTTTTCTGTTTGCAATTTTGAATCCTGACCTAAGTTTCAGTAGTGGCAGGACATCCTCCAGGCCAAACCATTCAACTCCCCCACCCATTAAGACTTAGGTGATTCTGTGAACTCATCAATACTTGTATCCGGTTTCGTAATCGTTGGCGTTGGTGCCATGGCCGTGTTTTTTGCTCCGTTCGGATCGAACGATGCCGCCGCTCCCGAATTGGCTGGCGTCTACAAATCGACCAAAGTCAAGGTAAGTAGTGTTAGCAGCATTAGCGGATCGAGCGAAGTAAGCCCGGTAGCTGACCCTGAGCCATTCGTATGGGAAGACAACAAGAAGGAAGTTTCGAGCAACGACATGCTTGAAGACCTGAACATCGGAACCCCAAGCACTGCAGTCTCCAAAGTGAAAAAGGTGAAGCGTGGCCTAAGTAAGGCTGTAGCCAACAACGATGAAACGAGTCTTCAGAAGCCAACCGCTCAAGAAAAGACTTCAAGAAGCGACACCTACACCGTTGGAGCAAACGTTGCGTCTACTGCAAATGCAGATCTTGACTCATTCTTTGGCAGCTCTAAGCCTACGTTTGACAGTTCAAAGTCAGCGGCGAAGTCGACCGAAACGATCAAGGCTACTGTAGCTAAAAAGGAATCCGTAGAGGAACCAGTCCTTGACGTGCCTTTCGAATCTGCATCAGTCGAATCTGCAGCAATCGAATCTGCATCAGTCGAATCACCTGTCAAAAGCGATATGGTACAGACTGCTCAACTGGCCAAGGCTTCTCCTAGTGATGACACGTTCAGCTTTTCTCAAGACGGAGAAGAGGAAACAGAGGAGAAAACAAACGACACTTCAGAAGATGCACTCGACTTCGATATGCCTGAAATTGAGCCGGTTGCTGATGAACAAGTCGCTACCAAATCAGAAACAGGAGGCGGTGAAATTTCTGGTTCATTGCAGACTGTAAAGACAAAGCCCGCTGTTGTGGATCCGGTCGCTGAGATCAAAATCAAGAACCCACTTCAGACTCGACTTACAGTGACGTTCCTTGTCGATGGCAAGAAAGTTGCATTGAAGCCTGGACAGCACTACAGAATTCACAAAGCCGAGTTGGTAAATGTTAAGTTTAACCGAGGCGGTTCATTTGGATTTGCTGAGAAAGCACTCTCTGACGGCGACTACTATTTCAACGTTTCCCGCAAAGCCGGCTGGAACCTCGTTCAGTAGAATTAGTGCCGGGGATCGCAATCCAGAGAAAGCGATAGCTTAGAAAATTAGAGCCTTCGTGATAGCGATATCACGAAGGCTTTTTTTTGTAGTCTGCCTAGGCAAACGAAAAAATCGTTTTGGCCTCAATACAGCCAATTTGTCCACTGTTGGATCCGTGTTCTACAGGGTTCTCTTTGTTGCGAAGATGTTTTAACGGGATTGGCAATGCCCTGCCCTGCTAATCTGATAGCAACCAAGAAAATTCTCGCGAATGCATTAGATCGGGGTTGACCAGAAATTCCAACGCCACTATCTACGTCCTCGCAGAACCTTGCCGCGCAAGGTCTGTGGTTCCCCAATAGCGGGAACTGCAGCTGCAAAACAAATCAGAGTCTGATCAGCTGAAACGGATTTCAGCATTTGGGAAACATGAGGGAACATTACCATGGTTGTTTCTTCCGAATCTCGGTCATTCATATAATTGAAAAACTAGCGTCACAAGACAAGGAGAGTTGCGTGAAAGCCTCCGCGTGTTTTCATCAGGGAATTCTGGCTTCGGCCGTGATCATTTCATTGGCATTTGCATCGCCAGTGTCGTACGGGCAGACAACTGCCCAAACGCCCGCTCAGCAGTATGAAACGAACTCTCCCCAGCATTGGTTGGGGCAGGCCCGTCAGATGATGGCCGAGGGACGCTTCGAAGTCGCTCAGCAGTACATTCAACTGGCTGAGTCCATTTTACAAAAACGGCCGGCCGCTGATCTGGCCTTCACGCCAGAAATGGCAAGGCAGCAGTTGAAGGGGGTAATGTATCCCGAAACGGTTCAGGTCGCGCCTCAGCAACCGGCTCAAATGGAGGTGTCGCAGCAGGATTTACAATCCGCTGGTTCCGCCCTGTTGGCAGCACGACAGTCATTGGCTGTTGGCGATGTCGAAACGGCAGCAACCAAGCTCGCGACCGCCAAAACGCTAGTGAAAGATTTCACTGGTCTTGGTGACTCACCTCAAGCAATTGAGAAACTGGTCCAAAAGCAGAATCAACTTGCCGACATGCGAGCTCAGGCTGATCCTGATTACAACCAACAGGCCGCTGGCTTTTTGTTGTCGCAGGCTCAGACACTAATCAAATACAGAGATGTGAAGACATCACGGATGCTGGTCGAACAGGCTCAGCAATTCCAAGTGTCTTTCACACCTGAAATGGGCGATCCTCAGCAGATGCTGAAGGCAATCGACTCAATTGCTGGTGTCACGCCAGAAGCGATCGCGAAAGCGAATGCCAAGAAGAACGCATTAAGTTTGCTGTCTCAGGCTCAGCTTGCCGTCGATCAAAAACGTTGGTCAGAAGCCAGCGTTCTGGTTGGCCAAGCGAAATCGATTGGTTTGGCCGATAGCGACTACGGTGCGGATCAAATCCGCCCTTGGCAATTGGAACTGAAAATTCAGAACGCTCAAAAAGCTGCCGTGGTTCAAACAGCCGCCACAGTGGACAACTCGTTCTCGTCACAAACTCAGTTGGACCAAAATGTAGCCAACGCTGATTTCGTTCCTTCCCGCGATATGACCAAAAACGTCACGGTTGCAGCAGCGGCGCCTGTTGAGTCAAATTTGACCGACAGCCCGGGAGCCATGGCGTTGTTCGATTCGGGCGTTAACGCTCTAAACGCAAATGACAGCGCTCGCGCTTCGGAGTTTTTCCGTTTGGCAATGCAGCGTCAGGAAGAACTGACTCCAGCAGCCAAGATGATGATTCAGAATTTCTCTGCTAAACCAATGCGGGACGACAACGTTGTTCCTGCTCAGGCTCAAAGCAGTGCAATGGATCTGGACAGAATCCGCAGTGAGCAACAAGCCGCTTTCCGCAAGCTTCAGTCGTCGATCTACAAAGAACGCGCTGATGCCGAAAAACTTCTTGAGAAGAGTCCGAATCAGGCTCTCGCAAAACTAACGGCTGTTCGTTCACGAATTGCATCGGCAAATCTTGCTCCAGAAACTCAACGCCCTCTGTTGACGTTGATTGAGCGTGATATCACTGAAATTCAAGCTTACATCGAAGAGAATCTTTCAGAGATCCTTAACGAAGAGCAAAACGAAGCGTCTCGGGATTTGGTAGAGCGACGTGCTCAACGTCGTATCGATAACGATGAGCAAATTGCGAAACTGGTTGAGGAGTACAACGTACTGATCGGCGAGCGACGTTTTGATGAAGCTGGACGCGTTGTTCGCCAAGCAGTTGAATTGGCTCCCGATTTGGAAGTTGTGGCTGCCATGGATGAAAAATACCGTGCCGAGCGAAATTTCTTGGTCGCAAAAGAACTCAAGGCTCAGCGCGAGCAGAACTTCCTTTTAGGAATGCAAGCCGCCGAGCGTGATGCAATCCCATTCGATCAACGCAATCCGCTTCAGTTCGGAGATTCCGATGAGTGGAGTGAAAAGACTGGTGCTCGATTGAGGCGTCTCGAAAGCAGTCGTTACTCAAGCGATGCAGAACGAAATATCTGGAACACACTTCGTCAAACAGAAGTCGAAGGCGAATACGTGGGAACACTGGCCGAAGCGATGGGACAATTGTCTCGTCAAGCGGCTGTCAACATTGTGTTTGACAACGTGGCTTTAGATGACGCCAACATTCAAACCGATCAATTGATCAACGTTCCGTTGACGAATCCGGTGAAGCTTGAAAACGCACTGAACATTATCTTGGGCAACGCCCGGTTGACGTTCTCCGTAGAAAATGAAGTGATCAAGGTGACCACTCCTGAATCCAAGCGTGGCAAAACCAAAGCTGAAACTTACTACATTGGTGACCTCGTGATGCCAATGCAAGTTCGTCGAAATCCAATGGACATGATCTGGAACAACAATCCATATCAGGGGCGCGGTTTTGGCAACACTGGCGGCGGTGTCATGAATGTCAACGGAGCTAATCCAGCGACGATTCCTGTAGCCGGTGCGACAAGTACTTTGGCCATGGCCCAGCAACTGGGTGGTGGAATCCAAGGCAATCCATTCGGTGGTGTCGGCGGCGGACAACAGTCCTACGGTGGCGGCGGGCCTGCTTATGGTAATCCTGCTTACGGATCGGTCGGCGGCGGACAGCTTGGTGGGATCTCCCAAGCTGACT
>CALKXO010000494.1 GCA_938003615.1 uncultured Pirellulaceae bacterium
TGGGCGTAGCGGATCGTGAACGATTCACGGTAATCAATAAACGTACCAAAGAAGTTAGTGGTACGGTTTCGTATTGGGACATGCGACCGCTGTCTGAGTCGTACTCTGGTAAGGCGCGTGGTCTGTATAATCTGTCGATTATTGAAAATCTACGTCGGGGCGGAATCGCGACGTATTTGGTCGGCGAGTCTTTGAAGCACTTGGCTAAATCGGACGTGACCGTGGTCGAGGCACAGACGGCGTCTTCGGATGCGGCGTCTCAAGCATTGTTTGAAAAACTGGGCTTCAAGAAAACGTCGTCAGGGACGTTGTTGAGTTTATCGTTGGTGTAAAGCTTGCCGGTAGAAACTCCAGCGGATGCTTCATCGAGTTTTTTCGCGTTCCTAATTTCATCGCATGCTTCATCGGATTTTTGGTGGCGTTTTTCATCGGTAGCCGATCGTGTTAGCCTTATCCTCTGCGTGCGCGTAACGGAGCGATCGATCTTGGTCCGTCAGTCTCACAACGTGGACGAGGCGCTCAAATGCGGCTGTTTTGTAAAAAACGGTGCGCGAGGGAAACCAGCGCGAACCACTTGCGGTTGTCTGACGTAGCAAGTTAGAGCCGGCGGCCAAACGTTTTTGGCAATCGTTACGGTAATGCTCACCGGACAGTGCTCCAAGAGGGGAAATATGTGCCGAATCCCTTGTCAGCGGTGTCTCCGCGGATCAAAATTGGCTAAACTTTTGGCTTGATTCCTTTTGGCTTGAGTCAAATTGTTTTGGCCTCGCCAACTCCCACCTGACCGACCAGATTTTCACGAAGAAAACCCGGAGATACGTTCTTATGACAACCGATGCGGCTGATGCGGCTCCTTCGAATCCCCCAAACTCCTCGACAGAGGCGACAGGGGCGACAGGTCGACTGGAGCAAACCAACCCGGACTACGACCCCAACGTTGTCATTGAGGCTCAGAACCTAACGAAGGTTTATCGAGATTTCTGGGGGCGACAGAAGGTTCGCGCCCTCAATGCTCTGGATCTTGAAGTCCGCAAGGGCGAGATTTTTGGTCTGCTGGGCCCCAACGGTTCGGGAAAATCGACCACGATCAAGCTTCTGTTGGGGCTGCTGTTTCCGACCAGCGGCCGCGCGGTGGTGCTGGGGGAGAACGCCACCAATGTCGCCAAGAACGAACGCATCGGTTACCTACCGGAAGAATCGTATCTATATAAGTTCCTTAACGCGGAAGAGACCTTGGACTTTTACGGGCGTCTGTTTGACATGCCGGCGAAAGTCCGGCGCGAGCGTGTGCAGGCACTGATCGAGCAAGTTGGACTGGGCAAGGCCAAACGCCGGCAGTTGAAAGAGTACTCCAAAGGAATGACCCGCCGCATCGGACTGGCTCAGGCATTGATCAACGATCCGGAGCTGATTCTATTGGACGAGCCCACGTCGGGACTTGACCCGCTGGGAACGCGCGAGATGAAGGACATGATCCTCAAGCTGCGTGACGAAGGAAAAACGATTGTGATGTGCAGCCACTTGTTGGCTGATGTGCAAGACGTTTGTGATCGGGTGGCGATTCTGTTCCAAGGTGACTTGAAGGAAATGGGACGTGTGGACAGCCTGTTGAAGGTGTCTGGCGAGACTCAGATTCGTTCTCAGGATCTTCCAGAAAGTGCTCACGCCGAAATTCGCAAGATCATCGAGCAACACGGCGGAACGAATATCACTATTGAGAATCCGACGACGACGTTGGAGGAATTGTTCCTTGGCATCGTGCGAGACAGTGAAGCCCGACCGGGCATGCGTTCGGCTCCGGCTGACAAGTCCAGCTAATCGGTTAGAACAGACTACTCGATTCAAAGCTGTTTTTACGTTTCTGTTTTTCACTCACATCCCACCCGAAAGCTTGGTCACCGGCACGATGCCGGACGATCGCAACCGCATAACTGACTATGGTTAGAGAAGAATTTCCACAATTCCTTGAATGGTTTGGACCGGGGATACTCCTGCTTTTGGGAGTGTTGGCCGTAGGTGCCTTGCTGGGGTTATTTTTCGGCTATCTGGTAGCAGCCTTCCGGCACGGCCCGTTTGAGGCCTTCTATGTTGTGTCGCAGGTGGTCGCCGAGGCCGTTCCAGATTTTCTGCAGACGTCGCCTCGCCGCGTGCTGGCCATGGCAGGTCTGGCGATCAAGGAAGCGTTGCGCCGACGTGTTGTGTTAGTGACGTTTGTGATTTTCGCTCTGTCGATTCTCTTTGGCGGCTGGTTCATGGACAGCGGCAGCGACAAACCCGAACAGATCTATATCAACTTCGTGATGTGGGGCACCCAGATGCTGGTGCTGTTGATGGGGTTGCTGATCAGTGCGTTCAGTTTGCCAGAGGACATCAAAAACAAAACGATTTACACGATCGTGACAAAGCCGGTGCGTAGCACCGAAATTGTGCTGGGGAGAATACTGGGGTTTGGTTTTTTAGGGACCGTTCTGTTGGCACTGATGGGAATCATCAGTTTCTTCTTTATCTGGCGAAACCTCGATCACAAGCACATGATCGACGGTCCTTCGCAAACGGTGGCTGCGTTTGTTGAAATCGACTCCGAGACGATGAAGTCGACGATCTCTGGAAAGCGTGTTTCGCCTAACGCGATTTCAGAAGCGACGACCACGATCGACAACGGGCATGCTCATCGTCTGGAGATTTATCAGGATATAAGAAGTGGCGACGATGAAGCGCTTCAGACAGGTGACATTGTTGAGACGATCAAGCGCGATGATGGCAAGGTTACCTATCATCGGGCGCGATGTATGCCTGTTGGCGGGCACACGCACAAGGTTACCGTCAGCGGCACGGGTGCCTCGGCCACTGTCTCTTTGGGCCCCGCCATTGGCTACTTCAGGGCTCGCCAACCGATCTACAGTGACGAGCTGGCATTTTATGACCGCGACGGCGTTAAGGACGACAAAGGAATTAACGTTGGTAAAGAGTGGGGCTACCGGGGATACGTTGACGGAGGATCCCGGGGGAATTTGTCGACGCTCTCCCGAGCCAAATTCAGTTTTACAAATTTTGATGCGAGTCGATTTCCCGATGCTGACTTCGCGCCTTTGGAAGTGAATCTTGGCGTCTTTCGTTCGACCAAGGGTGACATTGAAGAGCGCGTCACCGGCGGCCTGCGATTTGAAAGCGTGCCGGAAAACCCGGACGTCGAAAATCGATATATTTCAGAGATTGTTGAATTCGAAACGGCGGAGTACACGGTCCAGACCCTGCCGGTTCCCAAGAAACTGGTTGGCCGAATTGTGGCACCCGATGGATCATTGGTGGAAGAAGGTGAATATGATTTGTTCTCTGATTTTGCCGGCAGCAATGGAAAGCTAGAACTTTCACTCTCTTGCCGCGACGTCAATCAGTACCTCGGCTGCGCTCGGCCTGATGTGTATTTTCGAGGCAAAGACCAGCCGTTCTGGTGGAACTTTTTCAAGGGGTACGTCGGGATTTGGTGCCAGATGATGATCATCATCGCGATGGGAGTTGCGTTGAGTACTTTCCTGAGCACGCCGCTGGTGATGATGGGTGTGATTGCGATCATGATCGTCGGCTTCAACACATCTTTCATTCAGAACTTGGCCAAGGTAGACGAGCAAGGAAATTTGTTGAATGAGTTTGGTGGGGGGCCGATCGCTTCATTCGTCCGAATTCTGACTCAGCAGAATGTGATGCAGGATTTAGAGACGGGCGTTTTCAACACGGTGATTGCTCAGGCCGATTATCTAGCGATCAATTCGATGAAGTTGTTGACTTACCTTGCGCCTGATTTCCGGCAACTTAATTTCTCAAACTATCTGGTGTATGGATTCGCGGTGGATGACCAGCAATTGCTGATTGCGGTGGCGGTAACCAGCGCGTTCCTCCTCGGGCTTGTCCTGTGTGGTTATTTCTGTCTCAAGACGCGGGAGATTGCCAAGTGAGCAACTCATTTGTACGAAAAATTATTTACATCGTTGTTATTGCGTTACTGCTGATTCCGCTGTCGATGATCACTCGACCGTCCGTCAAAAACCAGAACGAAGGCGGTGTTTTGGCGCGGTTGCGGGTCAAACATAATCTTTCTCAAGCCGAACTTTCTGAGATCGATCCGGCTAGCGAGACGATGAAACTGGCTTCGCTGGGATTGCGTGGCGTCGCGGTCAATATGCTGTGGATGCAGGCAGTTGAGCACAAGAAGCGTGAAGAGTACGACAAACTGGCGTCCAGTCTTAAGGCGCTGACCAAGCTGCAGCCAAATTTCGTGAAGGTCTGGGAGTACCAGGCTCATAACCTCGCGTACAACGTGTCGATGGAATTTGACGACTATGAGTACCGCTATCAGTGGGTCAAAAAAGGCCTAGATTTCATGAAACAGGGCGTCAAACACAATCGCAAGGATCACCGCATGACAGACATGCTGGGGTTCATGACCGGAAATAAGTTTGGCAAGTCCGATGAGAAGCGATCGTTTCGGCGACTGTTCCCGAATGACCATGAGTTCCACGAGTCGATGTCAGATATGCTTGACCCCGAGTCCTACGATGTCGATTTGTATGGGCCCGATAGTTGGTTGATGGCGCGTCAGTGGTACAAGCAATCCAATAAGCTGGTCAACATGGGAGCGCAGATGTACAAAAACGACGTCATGTTTTTTATGTTGATGCCTTCCCAAACACGCAACCGCGGTTTGTCGCTTCAGGAAGAATATAAAACGGATGACGTTATTCAAGATGTTTGGGTCCGGGCGGACAAACAATGGGAAGATCTGGGGGCTAGGGAAATCCGCAACGGTTTCGGCGTCCCATTCCAGTTAAATGCTGGGAAGCTAAAACAGGAGAAAATTGAGCGTTTGCGAGAAGATCTAGATCTCCTTGTTCCTGGCAAACGAACTGAATTGATTGACGAGATGAAATCTCAGGTCTCAATTTCACCTGAAGAAAACATTCTGTTGGACATGCCGGCGGATCAGAGAACGGAATCGCAACAGCGCGAGGCGGACAGAATCTTGGCGGCGTTGCAGGAACGCGACGACTTGATCGAGTTGAAGATTGCCAAAGCGGCATCTGACGAGAATAAACTCCCGGCCAATCGACTTGCCAAACAGATCAATGAATTGGTACTGCTTGAGAAGACCGAGTACAAGGATGCCGACAACATCAACTTTACATTTTGGTCCAATCGCAATGACGCCGAAGCAAAGCCGCTGACGGTGAAGGCTCGCCAATTGCTGCATGATGCTCAAAAGATGGCGCGACGATCGATCTACGATGATGAATATGAGATCGATTACATCACCAAGGAAAAGAGCAACGTTAGAAAGGGCGCGATCAGCCTATACTTGGAGGCGTTTGCGACTTGGAGTGAAGTGTTGAAGCAATACCCGAGGCTGCAAGACGGTCCGTTATCGGACGACATGGCTCACGAGATGACACGTTTTTTAGCGATGACGCAAGCCAGCAACATGTCGTGGCCGGATGACTTCCCACTGCAGTGGTTGATCGATGATCGGAAAACACGGGGAGAGCCCGATAAGCTTCCAACGACCGAACAGTTGGAAGAATATAATTCTGGCAGAACCGAATAGGGATCTCGGGCGTTTTTGGCCCGTGATTACTTTTGCGCTTCCACGGTTTTGCCGCTTACTGTTTTTCCATCCACGTTTTCAAATCGAAACGCTTTGGTCAATTCGCGATGTTGCTCACCGTCGATTTCGGCGTAAGGATAAACCAGATAGTTGACAGGTCCGGCCTCGTTTGCGGGAACCAGTTCAAGGTCGCGCCCGACCGAAAACATTACCCGGTCGGCCGATAGATTGCCGAAATAGTAATCCTTCAATTCAGGGTGCTTGTCAGCTTCTGAAATATCGACCGGCAGCCATTTTCCATCAGCTAGGAACTTGGCCCAACAGTGATAGCCGCCAACGACGCCGCTGGTTCCTTTGGGAATCGGAAAACCAATCTCAAATTTAGAAGGGATGTTTAAATTACGAGCGGACGCGATGAACAGGCTGTGAAAGTCGGTGCAATTTCCGAACTTACTGTCACAAGCCCAGACTGCATCGCCTTTGCCCCAGCCTTTGATGTCAGCGGGTTTGTTGTACTTCATGTGATTGTCGACGCCGTCATAAAGCTGACGGGCAACTTGAATCGCGCGACTTCCGTCGGAGGATTCAGATTGGCTTGCCACGGGTTGGTTGGTGCTGGATTGATTGGCAGAGGCCATCACGATCTTACGCAATTCGTCGCTGGTCGGGACCATCGCCGACGACTGGAGAAATGCCTTGGTTACGTCTCCAGCCGGCTCGAGCGATGCGGAGGTTAACTCTCGGCGAGTGACCAAATAGTTGGCTTCGATTGGCACTTCTCCGGCTTCGTTTGCTGTGGCCTCGAAATAGATCAGGGCGTTGCCGTGCTTCGTTTCGGCGGTGCGTTCAAAATTCTGTTGGTTGACATCCAGAAGCTCGACGTCCTGATCGTGGCTACTGGTGGCTACCGGCAGCCAAACTTTGACTTGTTTGCCGGGCTGAATATTAGTCAGCACTGCCCCGTAGGTGAATTTGAAAGAGCGCGTTTTGGAAACGGGCAGGCCGGCATTCGGACTCTCTATGGAGGTTTCTTTAGCCGTTTCTTGGGCGCGTGTTGAGCTTCCGTGGAGGGCCTGAAAGAGGAAGAGAATGACGAGTGCAGCGGGAGTAGGAAATCGCATAAATGGGTTGCCAGCGTGGGTTGAATTGAGCTGATAGAGGGTTGTCGGTTCAACAATGAATCGGAGAACGAGTTTAGCCAAATTTTTCGAAGCCGACGAGGCGTCTGTTGGAGAGCGTTAGAGGACCGAGAGCCCTACACCGGCATGAGTGGTGCGCGCTGGCGGCCAGAAAGCGGCCAGAACCTCAAATTGTGCGGTTTATCTCATAAATTGAATTTTCGCCCACTCTGTCAAAACCGTAACCTATATTCCTTCAGAACCGCAGAGTGAGGGCTGTTTTGCCCGAGAAAAAGCGGCTCAAAACGAATTTCACCTACCACGCCACTGCAGCTGCCGGACACCCTCCCAGCCTACTGCCAACCCCATTTCGACCGCATGACATTTGACAACACAACGATGCATAAATACTACGTCCAATCAGGCCCAAGCCGCTGGGTTTTGTTGGCTCCAGATCTAGATGCAGCCGCCATTCGGTTCGCTCATTGCGTACTGCGTGATTGCGTCCGCAACCACCAATGCCCGACCTCATCGAAACGCATGATCGACGAAGAAGCCTACCAATCGCTGCAAGATCGTTTTGACAGCACAGTGGTGGTTAGCGAATCTGGATTCGAAGGAGATCAAACTGGCATCTTCGCCACCCCGGAAGTCCTTGACCGCTGGCGTAAACAAATCGACGCGCTGGAAGCCAAAATGCGTAACGGCGACGCGTAGTTGCGCGCCTCTTTGAATGAACAATTGCGAACTCTGTTTGCCGACGCGAGCCTCTGACAATTGTCAGGCTCGCGTTAATTCATTGTGGCATGTGGTTTCCCGTCGGATTGCTACCGCATTTTTCCGCTGGCAGTAAGCCCAGTGGCACTCACTTTAACGTGGCCAGACGGAAAATGGGCGTCGGAGCAACCGGTGCTAGTGTGCATTCGGCTAACAAATATCATCGTGGTCGTTGAGCCTTCAAAAGAAGTTCATCCTGTTAGATCTGCGGCGCTAACTTAGGTTCTGGGCTATGGCAGATGTTTTCAAAAACCCTGATTGCCATTGGGCAGCAGGCCCTGTATTTTTCAGGGCTCCACAGATAAGCGCGACGCGGTAGAACTGGGCCACTTTTTAGGCTAAAATTCGGGCCGGCCCATTCCTAGGTCCTACCCCGGACTAGGTCCCATCCCCGGATTCTGACCACCCCATGACCCAGCAGCAACTTTCTCACTACAGCTTCGACAACGGCTTGACCCTTGTTGGACATCACATGCCATGGCTGCAATCGGCCGCTTATGCCATTTCGATATCGGCCGGCAGTCGTTACGACCACAGCGAAAAAGTCGGCACCGCGAACTTCCTGTGCGAGATGGTCCAGCGTGGCTGCGGCGACATGGATTCGAGGCAATACGTCGAAGCCCTGCAGATGCTAGGGATGGATTCGTCGTCCTCGGCCGGCAACTACCAAACCCACTACGGCGGTGCGATGATCGCCAACGAGTTGATTCCATCGCTGCGTATTGCTGCCGACATGCTCCGCCGTCCGATCCTTCCGGCGGAACAACTAGAAGATGGGCGCATGGTATGTCTTCAGGAGATTGCTGCCACCGCCGATGATTTGGCGCAACAGGCGATGAATGAAATGCGGGCTCGGTTCTATGGGGATCCCGATGGACGCAACAGTGACGGAACCATTGAGTCGATTAACCGCATCACGTTGGACGACTTGCGTGAGTTCCATCAATCGCACTACCGGCCTGACGGCATGATCATTGCAGTTGCCGGTTCGTTTGACTGGGAAAGCATCGTGGACGAAGTGGGGCAGCTGTTTGGTGATTGGAAATCGAAGCCGGTTCCTGAAGTGGAAACAACGCCACCGGTTACCGCGGCGCATCACATGCCGTTCGACAGTGAACAGACACATATCGTTGTCGGTTTCAAAGGCTTCACGACATCCCACCCGGACTTTTATCTCAACCGTTGTGCGATTGGCGTGCTGAGTGACGGAATGAGTTCGCGTTTGTTCACCGAAGTCCGTGAGAAACGTGGATTGTGCTACACCGTGTATGCATCCAATCATATGACAAAAAAACAGGCGGGCGTGTTTTGCTACAGCGGCACATCAGCCGCTCGGGCGCAGGAAACGCTGGACGTGATTGTTGAGCAACTTGTGCATTTGGGCAACGGCATCAGCAAAGCGGAACTGGACCGACTGAAGATTCAGATTCGTAGCGGATTGATCAGCCAACAAGAGTCATGCCGCTCACGCGCCAATTCGATTAACAGCGACTGGTTCCATCTTGGTCGCTTGCGGACCTTGGACGAGTTGAATCAAACGATCTCGTCGATCACGGTGGATCAAGTCAATGAATTTCTCGGTCGGCATCGTCCTTCGGGATTCTCACTAGTTACCCTTGGCAGTGCTCCTTTAGAACTGAAAGAACATGGAATACCGACAACACCGATTGGCTAACGGCCTTCAGATTCTTGCCGAGTGCAACGATCAGGCTTACACGGCCGGTTTTGGTTTCTTCGTCAAAGCGGGATCACGCGACGAGACAGCCAGCCTGAGCGGAGTCAGCCATTTTCTCGAACACATGGTTTTCAAAGGCACGCCCAACAGGACGGCCGCTGAGGTTAACCTGCAGTTGGATGAAATGGGATCGAGTTCCAACGCGCGGACTGGAGAGGAAAGCACGATCTATCACGCGTCAGTGTTGCCCGAGTTCCAGAGCGATGTGGTGATGTTGCTGTCCGACATCATGCGGCCGAGTCTCCGGTTGGAAGATTTTGAGACCGAGAAGAAAGTCATTGTCGAAGAGATCATGATGTATGCCGACCAGCCTCCTTATGGCGGGTACGAGCGTATCATGAAAGAGTTTTACGGCGACCATCCGATGGGACAAAGTGTGCTTGGAACGGTTGACTCGGTGACGGGGCTGACGCCCGAAGCCATGCGATCCTATTTCGAAACGCGTTACAGTCCGTCAAACATGGTCCTAGCCGGCGCGGGAAAGATCGATTTTGACCGTTTGGTCGAAGACGTCGAAAAACAATGCGGCGGCTGGGAGAATTTTCTCGCCGAACGGGCACCGCATGCCCCCGCTTATCGCGATGGCTTCGTTTCGATTCACAAACCGAATTCGGTTCAACAGTACCTGCTGCAGATGGCGCCAGGCGCATCGTTGGAGTCGGAAGATCGATTTGCGGCTCGTGTGGCGGCAACCATCATGGGCGACGATGCCGGCAGCAGATTTTACTGGGAGTTTCTCGATTCCGGATTGGCGGAATCGGCCGGCGTTGGATCCTACGAACACCTTGGCTGCGGCTCGCTGATGACGGTGGTCTGCTGCGATCCGTCCAAGGCAGAAGAGAACCTTGAGCGCGTCAAGAAATTATTTGACGAGGCCGCCTCGGATGGGGTGACTGAAAAGGAATTGTTGATGGCCAAGCGCAAGATCGCATCACATATTCTTCTGGCAAGTGAGCGCACTGACACGCGCATGTTTTCGGTCGGGACGCAGTGGTTGAACGGCCAAGACTTCAAGACGCCAGCGCAGATCGCGGAAGTCTACGAGAATGTCACTCATGAAGAGGTCAACGCGGCATTGAAAAAGTATCACATGCAATCGCCAATGACGGTTGCAGTAGGCCCCAAGGAAAAATGGCTGGCCGTTTAGCATTGGCAGATCTGTGGCCCGAGAAAACTAAATAGGCAGGGACGTCTACGCAAAAACCCTCGACGGACCAATCCATCGAGGGTTATCAAGCTTAGTCAAACACCAGTTGGCCGTATCAACGCCGGCTATCGTTAAGCAACTGGGGTGTGCTTGTCGATGAGTTCTTGAAGCTTTGCTTTCGGCTGAACACCCGTCACGCGTTCAATGACTTCACCATCCTTGAACAAGAGCAGCGCGGGAATACCGGAGATTCCGTACTTCGCGGCCAATTCCTGCGCGTCATCAACGTTCAGCTTTCCAACTTTTGCAGTCGAGTTCTCAGCGGCTAGTTCCTCGATGACCGGAGTCAGCTTACGGCACGGGCCGCACCAGGGAGCCCAGAAATCTACCAACACCGGTTGATCCGATTTTAGAACTTCCGTGTCAAAAGTGTCACTATTAAACTCAGTCGCCATAAAATTCTCCACATTCAAAATGGTGCAGTATCCACTGCGTTTGTATTCGTAATCTCGAAGGCATTTTATCCAACCTCGCCGCTCGCACCAGTCGCCTATCACTCGTCTATCCGGTGCAGGGGTTAGTCGCACCAAGATCCTCTGATCTTACTTCGGGGCATTTTTTCACCAGATTGGCGCGATCGACAGGGGCCAACATGCTGCTCATGGCTTCTCCGCATCAAATCGTATTTTTTAGATTCTTCGATCCAGTTGATAATTTCGCGAGATGAGAAGCGATTAAAAACGACGCTAGTTTGCACAATTTGGCAATAAGATTTAGACTAAGGACGGTGCCACTAAAGCCGGTTGCTCAAACCGGTTACTTTTCGATTCTTGCTGTCCTCATCGAAGCCCAATCATGCCGGTTCGTAATTTTTTCTTTATCGTCGTGGCGTTCGCCGTCTGCTATGCCTGTTATGGGGTGGCGGTGAAAAATCGATACGCCAATCTATTTGCCGAAGCGATCGACATCGTCGACAAAGAAGCGCTACACGATGTGCCTTCGGATCAATTGTTCAAATCGGCGATGGAAGGGATGCTCAAGGGCTTTGATCGCCACTCAAGTTTTATGACTGGCGACTCCTTTAAATCGCTTAACGAAGACCTTGAAGGTGAGTTTGGTGGCGTTGGCATCTACTTCGAACCGGTTGAGCAGCAAGGGGTTCTTGTGATGGCGGCCATGCCGGGTATGCCCGCAGCCCGAGCTGGGCTGAAGGCTGGAGATTTGATCACCTCGATCAATGGGACGCTCACGGCGGATCTCGAAAGCCGACAAATTCGTAGGCTCATGACGGGGCGGCTTGGGGAGACGATCGATGTCACATTTGAACGCGAAGGCTCTCAACAGAAGACCGTCGTACAGCGCGACAGGATACCCATGCAAAGTGTTCAGGGATTCGCGCGGCTGGCCGATGGCGGCTGGGATTTCACCATCCCCGGACATCCGACCTTGGCTTACATTCGCCTATCCCAATTCGCGAAAGCGTCCGCCAGCGAGATGACTGCTGTTTTGGAGAACCTTCCCAAGGAGACTACGGGGATTGTGTTGGATGTGCGAGGCAACGGCGGTGGGTTACTGACGGCCGCTGAAAGTATCTGCGATATGTTTCTCAAACGGGATCTTACGATCGTGAAGATCAAAGGACGTAAAGGCATGTCGGTGCGTGAGTCTAAGTCGTCTTTGGAACCGTTGGTAGGCGAGCAGGTCAAACTGGCGGTACTGATTGATCGTCAATCGGCAAGCGCGTCCGAATTAGTCGCGGGGTGTTTGCAGGATCATGGTCGCGCTGTGATCGTGGGTGAACAATCGTGGGGAAAAGGCACCGTGCAGAATGTGATTCCAATGCAGATGGGAACGTCAGCTTTGAAACTCACCACGTTCAGCTTCTGGCGTCCCACCGGGCCCGTGATCGACCGTTACAACAAAGACGCCGTTAAATCCGATAGGTGGGGCATCTATCCTAACGAGGGGTTGGCGGTCGTGCAGGACGAGTTAGACGTGGTTTGCAGTATCAAACGCATGCACTTTCAGGAGATCGCCGGGCTGATTCCCGAAGATAAAAGAGCCTCGATACTAGCGGTCTCCAGAGACAACTTCCTTGAGCGAATCAACGAGCGCGAACAGCCGGAGGAAGATAACGCGGCGACTGACGGAACAGAGACAGACACATCAGAGAAGTCCTCCAGTGAAGCCGATGCATCCAAAGAAGACGAAGTGCCCGATCGAACCGTTGGCCCTGAAGACATCGAACGAGATCGCGTGCTCGAAAAAGCGATTGAGAGTCTAAGCCAGATCACGGTTGTGAAGCAGGCGGCCTAAGTTTAGCGCCGATCCGTTTTGGAATTAAACCGTTTTGAAATTAAACCGTTTTGAAATTAAACCGATTCATAATTAACTCGATTAGAAGCTAACCCATTTGGGAACATACCGTGGAACAACAGCAGCTTGAATTTTTAAAGACGCTTGTAGAAACGCCTGGAGTCTCCGGCTACGAAGAAGCTGTCCAACAGGTCGTGCGTGAGTACGCCGAATCCTTCTGTGACACCATGACCCCAGATCTACACGGTAACTTGATTCTGTGCAAGAATCCCGACGCACCTGTAAGAGTGATGTTTGCCGGACACGCCGATCAGATCGGGCTGATTGTTTCATACGTCAGCGACGATGGATTTATCTACACCCAAACGGTCGGCGGCTGGGACCCACAGCAATTGATTGGGCAACGCATGACCATTTGGACCAGCACTGGACCTGTGGTGGGAGTGATCGCTCGCAAGCCGATTCACTTGTTAGATGACGCCGAACGAAAAAAAGTGGTCAAAACAAAAGATCTGTGGATAGATATTGGAGCGCTGTCAGCGAAAGATGCCGAAATGGTCCAGATTGGTGATCAGGTGACTTTTGCGCCGGGATTTCAAGAGCTGATAAACGGACGCGCCAATTCGCCAGCGATGGACAATCGAACGGGGGTT
>CALKXO010000495.1 GCA_938003615.1 uncultured Pirellulaceae bacterium
CGTGCGCGGGCGATTTGATGACGCTGTTTGTGTTTTGGGAGCTGACGGCCATCGCCAGTGTCGTTTTGGTATGGGCGACCAACACTCCGGCATCGTACCGATCGGGAATGCGGTACCTGATCATTCAAGTTGGCTCGGGCGTGTTGTTGCTCTCCGGTGCGATCATGCGGCTGTCCGAAACGGGAGCCGTTTCTTTTGGGGCGCTAGGCGAAATAGGTGTGATTGGTTTGTACCAAGACAGTGGAGATCTGTCCGTTTCGGGACTGCTGATTTTTTTAGCGTTCGGGATCAAGTGCGCGTTTCCGTTTCTGCACAACTGGTTGCAGGATTCCTACTCGCAGGCGACGCCGACGGGCACGGTTTTCTTAAGCGCCTTTACAACGAAGCTGGCCGTTTATTCATTGGCCCGAGGGTTTGCGGGAACCGAGGAGCTGATCTGGATCGGTTGCGCGATGACGTTGTTCCCGATCATTTTTGCGGTGATCGAAAACGACCTTCGGCGCGTGCTGGCTTACAGTCTGAACAATCAATTGGGTTTTATGGTGGTCGGAATTGGCATCGGATCGGAATTGGCGATCAATGGCATGGCGGCCCACGCGTTTTGTCACATCGTTTATAAGGCGCTATTGTTCATGTCGATGGGAGCAGTGCTGCATCGCGTGGGTACGACGAAAGCGACGGAGTTGGGCGGGCTGCACAAATCGATGCCGTGGACGACTGGATTCTGCATGATTGGTGCGGGATCAATCTCCGGGTTTCCCTTGCTTAGTGGTTTCATCAGCAAGTCGATGATCATTTCTGCTGCGGCAGAGGCGCATCTGTTTTGGCCGTGGCTGGTGTTGTTGATCGCTTCGGCTGGTGTGATGGAGCATTCGGGAATCAAGATTCCTTTCTTTGCATTCTTCGCGCACGATTCGGGCAAGCGCCCGAAAGAGGCACCGTGGAACATGTTGCTGGCGATGGCGATTGCGGCAGGTATCTGCATTTTCTTAGGCGTCTCCTATCAATCCCTGTACGGATTTCTGCCATACGAATCGCACTATGCTCCGTACACGCTTTCGCATGTGACGCTGCAACTTCAACTGTTGTTGTTTGCCGCGTTAGCTTTTGTGTTTCTGATGAAGACAAAACTCTATCCGGCCGAGATACGAGCAACGAATCTGGACACTGACTGGGTTTATCGAAAACTGCTCCCCGGTGCGCTTCGAATTGGTAGCACTGCTGTTTTGGCGATTGACGGGGGGCTGAGAAAAGCGTTTCTCGCGATGCTCGCTGGTGTAATACGTTTCGGCCAAAAGTGGTTCCATGAAGGTGGGTTGATGGGCCGGGCGTGGTCCACCAACACGATGGCGGTGTGGGCGACGCTAGTACTGGGATTGTGTCTCGTGCTCTATTATCTGTAGTGGCTAAATGGGCTTGAAAGATGAACCGCCCCTATCGCTCACCACTGGTGGTTGAAACGGGTTTCATCATGCCCATCCTTTGTCCAGCAAAAACTATTGTTTCACTTGATAATAGTTCTTGGGATTTGAATTAGCTTAGCTACAATACTCCAAAATCTGATCTGTTTCCTAACATTTGCAGAAGTAGATTTCGAAGATGAACTCGCAGTCGGATAATTGAAGAAGAGTAATCCTGAATGAGAATTTGTTTTACGTTGGCGACAGCCAATATTATTGTATTTTGCTTGTTGTTTACATCTGGTTGCCAAAACGAATCTGAGGTAACAAACCGTAGTAAGCCTGCCCGAGCCGTTTATAAAACTCAGCCAATGGCTAGTGGCGAGAGCACGGAAAACATCTTCAGCGCTACGGAATCTCCCCGAGAGAGCGAAGCGTCGATGTTGGAGTCGCGCGTCAGTTTTGAATCCGAAGACCCCGGAAAGTTCGACATCAATCAATCCAACAACCGTCTAACTGAAGCTTGGAGCGAGTAGCCTAATTTGCTTGTTGGCGGTCGCCCTCTGAGCGGTGATCGCTACCGCAGCGATTCTTAGTTCTTAGGCTTCACAGACCCAAGATTTTACTTCTTTGGAATCGACCCAAGTTTCGACATCGCTGCTGAACTGCGCGAAGTGTGGCATATTCCTGTGGACTTGAAATGCAGCTTCGTCGGTGTACTTCTCGTACAAGAAGCAATGCGTGGGATCATCCAATCCAAAACACACGTCGAACTGATGGCAATCGGGCTCTAGGGAGAGAGAATTGGCGGCCTGCTTGAGAATTGTTTCTCGAAACTGATCTGCGTTGGCAGGATGGATTTTAAATTCGACGGCGATAACAAACATTTTGAGTTGGGCCTCTGATAAAAGGGGTGAAAATGAGCGTGCTGTTCCATTGGTGAACCCATTGCGACTTCTGATGTCCTGACTTTTCGTGCTGTCCGACTCGAAGTCTCTGGATAGGTACTTTGACAGATACAGTTTGGCATGTCTCATCAGGACAAATACCTCAGGGCCACACCGACCACGCATGTGATGCAATACAAAAACGGAAAGCTTCTGCGCCAGTATAACCAGCAGCGGATGGCATGCGTTATCATTGACGATTAAAGAAACGTTCCTGAAGTTCTTCGCATTGCTCGCTTGAAAGCGGTCGGATCGGGATGTTCCGTAGCATCAAATAGAGCTTAGCCGTTTCTTCCAGTTCCTCAGTGGCATTGACGGCCGCGTCGAGTGACTTGCCCGCGACAACTGGACCGTGATTGGCCAACAGTAAACTGTGAGACGCTTTGGCTTCTTCCGCGACGGCATCAGCTAGCGCCTTATCGCCAGGGGCGTAGTAGGGAATCAAGGGTAACCGACCGACACGCATCACGTAGTACGCTGTGATCGGTGGCAGAACATCCTCGGGATTGATATCGGCGATGACGGATACTGCAACCGAATGGGTCGAGTGCAAATGGACGATCGATTGTGAGTCGTCACGCACTCCATAGACGCTGTGATGGAGGAACGCTTCTTTGCTGGGCTGGTCGCCGGAGACTACATTTCCCAAGGCGTCCAATTTGGTAATGCGGTCCGGGTCCAAACGTCCCATGCACGAATTGGTTGGCGTCACCAACATGCCGTCGGGCAGGCGCACACTGATGTTGCCGGAACTGCCTGCTGTTAGGCCTCGGTCAAAGATCGATTTTCCATGCATCGCGATGCGCTCTCGTAGCTCACGCTCGCTGCCGATGTCTTTGTTCGATGTCATTTTGAACTCAGTTGTATTTTTGGATGTTCAGTGCGTTTTCCAATCTCATGTCATCTTGTCAGATTGGCTGCCAGTTCATTATTCTGACTGATCAAGCATCTCTACGGCGGTTTCAAAAAAACGCTCATCACCAAAGTTGCCGGATTTCAGCGCGATTGCCAAATTGTTTTCGGTACGCGTTTCGGTCCAAGGTACCCCCGTACAGATCTCAGGACCAATATACAGTCGATCAATTTTCAATTTGGCGACCACTGCCCCTGAAGTCTCGCCACCGGCAAGCAATAGTCGCCGAAAGCCGTGGTGCTCAACTAACGCCAGTGCCACATCGGCATGGAATTGCTCAACCGTTGCTGAAATAGTGTCTTGGCCAAATTTCTCTCGTAAGTCTTCGATTTCTTCAGGGGAGGCAGTCGAGTAAATCATCAGTGGCTGGTCAGCGGAAAGCGCTTCCGCCAACTGTTCGATCTTTTTCATCCCACGGGATTTGTCTTCAACCAGCTCGGCAACGTTCACTTGGAAATTCTGACAACGGTCTTTCATGTGTTGCACCTGTCCTTGCGTGGCCGTCGAGCAACTACCGGCAATGATGAGTGTCTTGCCGGCTACTTTCGGAACGGTCGGTTGATGCTGGGCGGCGCCGAACTGTTGGTCTTTGCGCCACGCGCCAGGCAGAAATCTGCCGATACCAGAACCACCGGTGACCAACGTCATTTGGCAAACTGCTTCGGCAATTTTCTCCAGATCGCTGTTGTTGCAGCAATCTGTCACGACCAGTGGCCTTCCGTCAGCAACAAGTTGCTCGATGCGGCTGGTGATCGCCTGACTTCCGTCGTTGATGGTTTGGAAATCGACCAGACCAACATCGTGATGCGATTGGAGTCTGGCAACCCGCACTAAATCAGGATCCGTCATCGGATTGAGCGGGTGGTGTTGCATGCCGCAGTCGTTCAGCAACCGGTCGCCGACAAACAGGTGGCCTTGGTAGACGGTTCGTCCGGCTTCGGGAAATGCAGGGCAGAGAATTGTTCGATCGGTGCCCAAAGATTTTAAGAGAGCATCGGTTACTTGGCCAATATTTCCTTTGGGTGTTGAGTCAAACGTCGAACAGTATTTAAAAAAGAAGCGCTGGCAACCGTGAGCCCGGAGGGTTTCGATAGCGGCGACTGATTGAGCGACGGCTTCATTGGCAGGAATCGAGCGTGTTTTGAGTGCGACGACGACCGCATCGCAGTTTAAATCATCAAGCTGATCAGCTGTTGGGATGGACAGGAATTGGACAACACGCATGCCGCCTTTGACGAGGTTGATTGCCAGATCGCTGGCACCTGTTACGTCATCGGCGATCGCGCCGAGAAAGATCTTTTGATTCATTGACAGCTTTCCAAACAGCAATTTTTGAAAAGATAGTTAGGAATCGCTTCCAGTCTATCTTACGAGAAGGTTGATTCGTCTTCGATTGCGATCGCCCGTACTGGCGTACCGTCGCCTTCAGCAACCTTCAGCGGAAGGCCAATGAAATTGACGACATCCTGTTTTAATTGGTCCAGATTTGCCAACCCTTCAATGATTAGCACGCCGCCATGAAAGAGCGCTTGATGGACGTCCGTGAGTTCGGTCTTATTGTTGACGTCGGCGACCGAGGGAGGTTCGACGCCGATCATGGCCACCTTTTTTTCGACTAGCCAATGTGCCAGTTCGATGGAGATGCGTGGTAAAGCATCCCGATAGTCGTCGGTGCCGTGGCGCTTATGCCAATCCGTGCGCAGCAACAATCGACATCCCGGTTTAATTCGGCCGTGGTACGGAGAGAGATCATCGACGGTAATTAATTGAGCCGGTTGAATTGGCGTCAGATCTAACACCAAGGCCGGTCCGACACAGACGCCCAGATCCTGTTGATCGATCGTCGCAGCGCCAGAGATGAAGTGAACCGGCGCGTCCATGTGCGTTCCACAGTGTGAGTACAACGACAGGGTCGTTGCATTCCAGCCATCGTCGGCAATCGTTTTTGCCGTTGAAACGTCTACGCCGCGCATGGCGTTATTGATTTCAAGTGTAAGGTCAATGATTCGCATAATGTTTAGAGCGCTCGTTTGATCTTCAGAATTTGTTTTGGGGAAAGCGAACAGGCTAAATTGAGAATGGCTCCGACGGTTCCCATCGCCCGGATTCCGCCGACCGGTACATCGCTTCCTGAATGGCCAGCGTTTTCAGGTACGAACGGGCATCGGTTTCGAAAGCTGCTGTGGTGTTACTGCGATTGGCTCGTTTTCGCATCACGTCGACATAGTGTGATTGAGCCGCATAGACGCAATCGCCAGCAAAACCGGCGGTGGATGGTTGGTAGTCATGCCGCGCGACAGGCTCGCCTAGTGGCTGGACGGTGATCTGCCCTTTTAAATCACTGCGGATTGATCCGCCATCGAACTCGATTAATAATTCACCGAACGTATATCGAGAATCTTCATCTCCGCATTCGTTGTAGCGATTCGCGTCGTACACGCCGATACCACCGCCGGAGAATTCGAACATGGCTAGGGCAGTGTCTTCTCCAACGATGACTTCGTTCAGTCGCCGCATGTGAGCGAAGGTTCGGTCAATGTCCCCAATTAGATATCGGAACGTGTCGACGGTGTGGACGCCCGTTTCAAACACCAGCATCCGCGGCATCGTTCGAAAGTAAGCTTGGCGATTGAGATAAGCCCGCTCTCCCCAGCCGTCACCAGCTCGATGACGAAGTGAAATGGTATGTAACTTGTTCCCGATCACACCTTCGGACAAAAGTGTTTTGATTTGCCGATACCACGGCTGGAAACGGAAGTTCTCGTGAACGACCAAGGGGACGCCGGCCTCTTGAGCGATTTTGACCAATTCAATCGACTCGCCGAACGTAGGCGCCAACGGTTTTTGGCAGATGATGGTCAGGTTAGGATGGGAGTCTTGGTGAGCCAGAATTTGTTCTACGATGGGCCGGTGTGTTGCAGGACCAGTGACGACATCGATGAAGTCCAGCTCACTTTCGGAGGAGAGCATTTTTTCGACATCGTCAAACGCCCTCGCAATGCCATGCTGTTCAGCGTTGGATTGCGCTTTTTCAATTTCCAAATCGCAGCAGGCGAGGATTTCAACGTCTTCTATTCGTTTCCACGCGTCATAGTGAAACTGGCTGAAGTAACCTGCACCGATAACGGCGCCGCGCAAGATAACTGATTCTGACAAAATGTTTGGCTCGGTTTGATTCGAGAAAGCGTTGGCGAAGTGCATCGCCTAATGTTACAAGGTAATACCAATCAATCACTGATCGGGGTGTCGGGGCGAATGGCCAGCCACATAAGAATTGCGACAACGTTTAGTCCCGCTGCCAAGTAGAAGAACGGCTCATGTGAGCCCGCCCAGCTATTCAAATACGGAAACGCGAGGGCAGTAGAAAATGCACCAAGGTTGCCGACCATATTCATCGCTCCGGAAACGACGCCTGCATTTTTTCCTCCAATGTCTAGGCACGTCGTCCAAGACGGGCTGAGCACCATGTCGCTTCCAAAGATGGCGAGGCACATTGCAGCAACGGCAGTTTCGACGGTTCCCATCTGGATGCAAGTTGACATTCCGATCGCCGCCAAAATGAATCCAATGATGGCCGGTAACCGTCGAGACAGATTCCAATGTCCTTTACTGTATAAGTAGTCGACCATGAGCCCCGCCAACCAGTTGCCAGCGACACCGCACAGCAGCGGGAACATGGCGTAGAAGCCTGCCTGCTCTTTGGTCAGTGAGTAGCCGTCTCGAATGTATTTAAAGAACCAAGAGGCGACGAAGAAGAACGTGAAATTATGAGCCACGTACTGAACCATCAGCATCCACATTGTCGGGGTGGAGAGAATTTGTCGGAGCGTCGTCTTGGGTGGCGTCAGTGTGGCTTCTTCTTCCTTGCTGGTGGCCGACCTGTTTTTTATGATGTGTTCTTTTTCACGATCAGAAACGGCAAAGTGTTTCTCAGGCAGGTCGCGAAACAGCAACCACCATGCAATTGCCACAAACAGGCCAACACCACCCAAGAAAAAGAACGCTTGTTGCCAGCCACCGGTGACTGCGATCAGCCACACGACCCCCGGCATCGCAAGTGCTGCACCGAGTCTGCCGCCAGAGAAAATCAACGAGTTAGTGATTCCGCGTTCTTGGACCGGCAGCCACGAAGAGATCGCTTGCGAGGTGGTGGGGTAGCCACCTGCTTCACCCATGCCGAACAAAAACCGGACGCCAACCAATCCTGCGAATGAGCGCAGTACGCCGGTCAGACCGGTGAACAGCGACCAAGCAATGCAGACTCCCGTCATCACGGCGCGTGGTCCAAATCGGCCGGCCAGTTTTCCACTGGGCACCTGAAACAGGGCGTAGCCCAACGTGAATGCACCCATCACCCAAGCCATCTGGTTATCAGTGAATCCAAGATCTTCCCGAATATCGCTTTCCGCTGCCGCGATACAGGCACGGTCGATCCACATCAACATCGAGATCAGAAACGCGCCTAGGATTAGTAGATATCTAACGGGCATCAAATCATCCTCGAGGCAAATTTGGCGGTCAACAGCGCTCTGAGGCACGTTGAGGTTGAAAAACCATTACAGTCATTAAATCTTAACTCAAACCAATAGGCGTGGAAACGGTTGATGCAATAGATCGATGCTGGTTCTCCAATTCACAAGCATCCAACAGTCGGGTGCGCAGACTGGCAATTTTTACTGGATGTAGTGGTTGCAGGTCCAGCTTCGCCAGCCGAAGACCACAATTGCAACAGTCCGGTAGACTCTAACGGTCGTAGCTGATGTTTTGCCTGTTTGGGTTTTGGCTGTTGTCAGGATTTCGCATGGTCTGGTTTTATGAGTTGGTCTGATTGATGCAGTTTTATTGACAGAGCACAGTTGTGCGGACGATGAGTTAAGTACGAATTGAAGTGATTTGAACTGAAGTATTGCTGGTTCTGATTTTCAGGCCGGTCTCGGACGTGGTGTCGGTTACTTACTGGCGGCTACTCACGTCATTAAAACTATGAACGGTGGAGCCAGCAAAAGCGGCTTGCCGGAAATGAGGAAGACAAGATGAAACGGATTTCACATGTTCTGTTTTTGACCTTGGCGTCAGCGGTAGCGTTGCACGGCCAAACGTCGTTCGCACAAAGTAACGAAACCGATTTGGCACCCGGCCCGATTGCGGAATTGTTACCGGAAAACGATGTGCCTTCAGTAACCGGATTCAATTATCCCGACCGTTTGCCATCGCTGAATCGTTTATCTCCGCCAGATCGCCCGCCGGCCCAGAGCCGAACGTCAATGCAGCGTCGCAGCGCGGGCTCTCAGGTACTCGAAAGCAATTCGCTGCCCGAGAGTAACGCTTTGCCACCGGCAAGTCGCCAGCAAAACACGGTTGTTGAACCACTAGCGGAAAACGCGCCGCCACTGTTCGATACGCCAGCCCAGCCTCGGTCGTCTGATGATCTTATTTCCCTAGAGCCACCACAGATGCCGGCTTCGCAATGGACGACCCCGCGCACGCCGGGCCTTTTTCATACAGGTAATGCTTTTAAAGCCCTTTTGAACCAACCGGATACCAATGAGGTTCCTGCCGCAGAGGAATTGAACATGACAGCCGAAGCATGCAACTGTCAGTCGGAGATAGCAATTCCCGAAGGCGACTGCGGATGCGATACTTGTGACGCGGATGATGAAGTTATCTATGTCGAAGGAACTAGTGGTGAAAGTGGCGATAACTATGTCTCGGATGACTGTTATCAAACAGAAGAGCAATACTATGAGACTGGAGCCGACCGAACAGACAATCGCGCTTCTTCAGAATCCAGCCGCCGTCGGGGCCATAAAGGAATCTTTGGTCGACATCGTGCGAAGCGTCAAGCTAGAAAAGAAAACAGGGCGCGACTTAATCAGGATGAGGAAAGATATGTTGAGGAAGATCAGTACGTATCGAACGAAGACCAAGCTTGCGATATTGATGACGGCTGTGGTACCGAGCCACCGGTTATCGCTGTCGATCGGGAGCACCTGAATGGCTCGGGCGTCAACACGATGATTGGCGCTTCCGGACTCTACTTCGATCGCAACTATGGACGCAATCAACAGTTTTCTTCTAGCCGATTTGTCAATGAACGCGGGTTGTTTTCCAACGATGCGGACCACGACAACTTCTATGGCTTTGATGCCAATTTGACTCGCCGCAAGGCTAACGGCAACGGATTCGAGGCGCGTTACTTCGGACTTGAGCCCAGCCGAGCGACGCAAACGTTGGGCGGCGGGCCGTTCACGACTCTAGGAATAACCAACTTTGGTGATCCCGCTATTCTACTGTCGGGTGTCGGTGTCTTTGGTGCTCCCAACCGAACGGCGGCCGAGATATTTAACTACGCTGACGTTCATCAAGTTACTCGAGAAACGTCGATTCACAACGCCGAACTGAATCTGCTACGCCTTGGCCGGATAGGTCAGCGTAAACGGGGTGCTGGCCGAACGGTTTCTCATGAGTATCTGTTTGGTTTTCGTTACTTTAAGTTCGACGAGTCGTTCGGCTACAACGCTCAAGCCTTCCGGACTGGCAATCCGGCCAGTCACCTCTTGCGAGCAGAGTATTTAAACGAAGTGACTAACAGCCTCTACGGTGCCCAAATTGGTGGACGAACTGAGATTGGATTCCTGAGAAAATTCAGTCTGATCATCGGCACCAAGGCCGGTATCTTTAACAATCGGTTTACCAACAACCAGAACGTAACCCTCTCGCCTCGCGGTGGAACTCCCTATGCCGCCCAGGTGCTTGGCGGACGTTACCGCGGCGAAGCGTTTGATACTCGAGGAAAAGGCTCCGACGTCACCATGATGGGCGAGCTGGATCTGGGTTTGACCTATCGTGTATTCAGGAACAGTCGCCTGCGAGTAGGCTATCGAGCTTTGTTTGTTTCGGATGTTGCCTTTGCCGTACCGCAAACGGAGTTGTTCTTTTCGGATCTGAACGCAGTTCGAAACCCAACGGCCAACGATGACCTTGTCCTGCACGGTGGGTACTTTGGAATGGAATTCGCATTCTAAGCGAGCGTTTTCAAGTAGCGGAAGTTTCCGAAGCGGGTCAAGACAGATGCCGATAAAACCTCGAGCGAATCGTTCGGGGTTTTCTTCGTAAGATTGTGCATCGGCGATCACGATTGGATCGCGATAAAATTCTGCGTATTGATCGGATCTGGCTATTGACGAATTCGCGCCCGGTTTACACTGGCACCCTTTGACCAATACCGACACGACCAATACCCACGCTCCTAAAGAAGGCAGAAGAATCGATGGCCAACGCAGAAACTTCCAACAAGGTTTTTCAGATTGCGGTACTTGGTGGAGACGGCATCGGGCCGGAGGTGACAGCAGTTACGGTCAAATTGCTCAAGCAGCTGCAAGAGAAAATGGACGGCGTCACATTGGCGTTTGAAGAGCACTCCGTGGGCGTTGGCGAATATCTGAACAATGGCGTGGCGTTACCAGAAACTACTTTCGAAGCCTGTGGGCGATGCGATGCTGTTTTGCTTGGCGCGATGGGGATGCCCAGCGTGCGATATCCTGACGGGACCGAAATTGCTCCTCAGTTGGATTTGCGAGAAAGGTTACAGCTTTATGGTGGCGTTCGGCCAATCCAGCTGTTCAACGCCGCCGATACTCCGCTGAAGAATTACGACGCGGGTGAAATCGATTTTGTATTGGTTCGGGAAAGTACCGAGGGCCTGTTTTCCGGGCGCGGTTCGACTTTTTCCGCTGAGGATCAATCGGCTACTAACGTCATGCGGATCAGCCGCGCGGGAACGGAACGTGTCTGCCGGATGGCGTTTGAGCTTGCGCGGAAGCGCGACGGTAAGAAACACGTGACGCTAATTGACAAAGCCAATGTATTGTCGGCGATGGTGTTGATGCGTGAAGTCTTCGATGAAGTGGCGAAGGAGTATCCTGACTGCACGGCGGATCACTGCTACGTTGACGCCGCAGCGCTATTTATGGTGCGTGATCCGCAACGCTTTGATGTGATGGTCACCGAAAATATGTTCGGCGATATCCTGTCCGATTTGGCGGCGGGTCTTATCGGCGGAATGGGTATGGCACCGTCGGGCGACATCGGAGCCACAGCCGCTGTGTTCCAACCCTCGCACGGATCGGCTCCGGACATTGCAGGTCAGGGAATCGCCAATCCTGTTGCGACGATTCTCTCTGCCGCGATGATGCTTGACTGGTTCGATCATCCCGAAACGATCCGCGCAGCAAAGACGCTGACTGAAGCGGTTCGCAGCGTTCTTTCGAACCCCGAAAATCGTTCTCCCGATATGGGGGGCAAGATGACGACGGCTCAAATGGCCGACGCCATCGCGGCGGTCATCTGATGCCTCACCCAACGGCATGCTTGTTGAAATACCAATTCCTATTAAGGCGAGCGGCAAATAGGTTCTTACCTGCCGTAGCTTGGGCACTCTTGCCCGAGTCCCTAAGTGTTCGGGCAGGAGTGCCCAAGCTACGGTAAATTCTCATCTGCC
>CALKXO010000496.1 GCA_938003615.1 uncultured Pirellulaceae bacterium
CAACAAAAACGAAATCGCAATTCGCCAGCGGCGTCTTCATGGCGATCGGGATCCTCGTCTTCTCAGGAGTACTTTACGCGTACAGCTTGACCTATGTAAAAGTCCTTGGTGCCATCGTACCCATCGGCGGCGTAAGCATGCTGCTGGCCTGGGTTTTGTTTGCGATTTCCGCAACGGGTTCAATCACTAGCCCCGCCATCGCCGTTCACGACGAGGCAGCATTGTGAAATCGGAGATGCAAATCGGTTACTGCGGCAACGTCCATCCCGCTTTGACGGTCGATCAAGTTTTAGAAAACGTTGAGCGACACGCCGCAACGGTTCAGAACTTGTGTTCCCCCAAAGAGACGTTGCCGTTTGGAATCTGGGTCAGCAAAACAGCACTTGACGAACTTCAAAGCGTCGAGAACATCCAGCGTTTGCGATCGGCGATGCAGCAACATCAAGTGAATGCATTTACGATCAACGGTTTCCCATTTGGCGACTTCCATCAATCCGTCGTCAAGCACTCCGTTTACCAACCCGATTGGACCACCGATCAACGTCTGGACTTCACGGTCAAACTAGCCGAACTTCACGACAGTTTGCTACCCTCCGGGCAACCTTCCACGATCTCGACGCTGCCGCTTGGATGGCCAAGAAAAAATGGAGAGGACTTGCCCTATCTGAAGAAACGTCTCCCCCTCCACCAGAAGGCAGACGACCAATATCTGACAGCCTGTGCCGATCAATTGCGTTCCTGTGCGACCGCTCTGGCCAATCTTAAAATCAAAACAGGACGGCACTGCACGATTTGCATTGAACCCGAACCGGGTTGCGTGTTGGACACAGCGGAAGACGTGTGCCAGTTCTTTAACGAATATCTTTTCTCCGGAAACGCTGCGGAAACGGTGCGTGTGCACGTCGGCGTGTGCCATGATGTTTGTCATTCTGCCGTCATGTTTGAAGACCAAGCGGATGCCATTGCTGCCTACGCGCACAACGGTATTGCCATCGGCAAAGTTCAAGTCTCATCGGCAGTCGAAGTTAATTTCCAGGATCTTGACGACCAACAGAGACGCGCGTCCCTGCAGACTCTGTCTGAGTTCTCTGAGCCCAAGTATCTTCATCAGACTTCCATCCAACTTGGGGAAGAGCTGCTGTTTTATCAGGATCTTAGCGAAGCGATTGACGCTCACACTGCACCTGATGGCGTTTGGCGCGTTCATTTCCACGTGCCAATTTTTGCTTCCTCACTTGGCCGAATCGGAACCACTCAGTCCGCGATCGCCGAATGTGTCGAAGCATTGGAGACGCAAACGCGCGAGCAAGGTAATTCTCATAAGTTTGTTTCCCCGCTTCATTTTGAGATAGAAACCTACGCGTGGAACGTGTTGCCGGTCGCTCATCGCAGCCCCGAAATTACGACAGACATCGCTGCGGAAATTTCGTGGTTTAACAACCTAGTTCAATCGCGGTAAGCCCCCATGACGCCCTCCAACTCATTCACTTATCGCTACCAAAAACAACTATGCTGCCCATTATCGCTGAAGTCATCGCCATTGGTGACGAACTAACAACTGGCTATCGACTAGACACAAACAGCCGCTGGATCAGCCAGCAATTATGTGATCTTGGAATCAACGTCATGTATCATTCGACCGTCGGTGACGACCTAAAGGCCAACGTCGATGTGTTTGCGACCGCAGCCGAACGCGCCGATGTCATCGTTTGCACCGGAGGACTCGGCCCAACGGCCGACGATTTGACGCGCCAAGCAATCGCAGCGATGGCAGGTGTTGAACTGCTGTTGTTTGATGACCAACTGGAACACCTTGAGGCATTCTTTGCTCGACGAGGTCGCACCATGGCTCCATCGAACAAAATCCAAGCGCACTTTCCTGCCGGAGCAGACGTCATCCCCAATCCGGAAGGCACTGCGCCGGGCATCGAATTTAAAACGACACACACGACGACTCCGGCAACTATTTTTGCATTGCCGGGCGTGCCAGCGGAGATGAAACAAATGTTTTTCGCAACCGTCGAAAAAAAGTTGATGACCATTACTGGTGTGGGTAGTGTCATCCACCACCATGTGGTTCGGTGTTTTGGATCCGGGGAAAGTCACATTGAATCGTTGTTGCCCGACCTCGTGAAGCGCGGACGTGACCCTCTGGTCGGTATCACGGCCAGTGGAGGTACGATCTCATTAAGGTTGACCACGCGCGCAGAATCGGTCGAGCGATGTTTGGAGAAGATGTCTGACACCCAAGTCACTATCGAATCGATACTTGGTGATTTAGTGTTTGGGTTTAACGATGATCTTCTTGAAACGGTTTTAGTGAAGCAGTTGAACGATGCCACAGCAACGCTAACGATTGCCGATTTCGGTCTACACGGAGATGTCGCTTCCATGCTCTTGAAAGCAGGTGGAAATGTGGCCGGCACTGCAAGCGACGGCGCTGCTGACAAACTCACCAACCAAGAACAGGTCATTGCCAAAGCCCAATCTGTCCTTTCAGAATCCGAGGCTAACTGCGCTTTGGTGATCGGAAACGTGAATCGATCGGAGGATGCAATCAAAAATGGAAAGTCGCAGTTTTGGGTGGCACTCGTTTGCGATGGGGTAGAACCCGTATCCGAATCGTTTTCGTTCTGCGGCCACTCTGCGACGCGGCAGGTCATCGCGTGCAAACGTGTTCTCAATTTTCTCAGGTTGCAACAGCGCGGACGAAATCGCCCACAAAGTCGCGCATAAATTGATGCTGTCGTCCCCCGCCCTCTTCAAGCAAACACCTACTGCGATTTCGGTTATGCGATCTACCACCCGAAGAATCCGGAGAAATTGCAGAGAGGATGTTGGGTGGGATTGAACAATTTCAGTGAAAACAATTTGGGGCTCAAATTCGTTTTCAATGAAGATCAGGCTTGGCTGTACTGCGCCTTCGTCCATGGTGAAGCCCGTGGCAAAGGAATCTACAAAAGATTGCTTTCGTTCGTCGCTCAGGCCGTAAAACAAAGAGGTTACTCTCAACTGCTGAGCGTCATTAATCCGTGGAATCGAATTTCAATACTAGCGCACGGGAAGCATAGTACTGACAACCAACGTCAAAGAAAAACCGGCGACTGTCACGATCAATTGAACCGTCAAAATCTGTTAGAGTATTGGCGTGACACACCGATTTTTCCAGTCCCCTGACGAGACGTAGACGTGGCCGACCGACCCACGAGAACTCACTGGCATCAAACGCTCAACCACTGGGTTTTCTGGCCGCCGTTTGTCGCACTGATTTTCATGGTCAGTTTGAATCTGATTGATGGAGAGGCATTCAACTCTGTCGTCAGCGGTATAAAGGCTTTTATCGTCGTCAAATTCGGCTGGCTGTTCACACTCTGCTCCATTCTGTCGGTCGCTGCGTGCGCGGTGATTGCCTTGTCGCCGTTCGGTGCGGTGAGAATTGGTGGAGCAAATGCCAAACCACTGATGAATCGCTGGAACTGGTTTGCGATCACCGTCTGCACTAGTGTCGCGACGGGGATTCTGTTTTGGTCGACAGCTGAACCAATTTCTCACCTAGCGTCCGTTCCGCCTTTTCTTGATTCCCAAGCCAACACACCAGCGGCGGCGATTGACTCGTTGAGCGTGGTTTTCTTGCATTGGACTCTCACCCCGTACTGTATTTACGCGGTTGTCAGTCTTGCTTTTGCATTTTCGTATTACAACATGAAGCAACCTTACTCGCTTCGTTCGATGGTTGCGGCGTTGCTGGGGCCGGGCAAAGAAAACTGGCTAGATGAACATCCTTGGATCGGCAACGCCATCGACGGCATCTGTTTGTTTGCGCTAGTCGCCGGAATGTCGGCCTCGTTGGGAACCGGTATCCTTGTCATTGCGAGTGGGTTGGGCGAAGTGTTTGGCCTTCCTAAAACGGAGTGGCTGTGGGCTTTGATCACCGTCGCCATCGTGGTGACGTTTCTTATTTCCAGCGCGACGGGGTTAACCAAGGGGATTCGTATTCTGTCAGACTTAAACACAAAGGGCCTGTTTGTGCTGTGTGCTTTTGTACTGGTTACTGGCCCAACACTGTTGATTTTTCAAAATGGACTCGCGGCGCTAATCAACTACGCCTTTGAGTTTCCGAAACTAAGCACCGCCGGCTTCGATCTTGGCGGGGATGAGTGGACTGCATCTTGGTCGGCGTTCTATTGGGCCGTCTGGTTGGCTTGGGCGCCGGTCACGGCTTGCTTCCTTGGCCGTATCAGCCTTGGCAGAACCGTGCGGGAAACCTTGGTCTTCAATCTGCTGTTACCCGCGATGTTCAGTATGTTCTGGATGGCCGTGTTTTGTACAACGGCAATGAACCTGCAGCTGAACAACTTGACCGACCTGTCGGCCGTCATTGCGGATCCGGCGCGTGGTGCGGAGAATGTCACCTACGAAGTTTTCAATGAGCTACCGCTCAGCTTTCTAATGACGGTGTTTTACCTCGTGAGTGCGTTTATTTGTTTTGTGACTTCAGCGGATTCCAACACCACCGCCATGGCCAGTATCAGCGGACGTCACGCAGCGGACGCCGACCCAGAAGGCTCATTGGTCGTCAAGGTGCTATGGGGCATGGCCGTGGGAATTGTTGCTTGGGTGATGATCGCATTCGCTAACGTGGAAGGCATTAAAACGATATCCGTAATCGGCGGTTTCCCGGTCAGCGTCCTGTTCGTTTTTGTTTTGATTTCCCTGATGCGAATGGTGTTCCAGCACAAACAATTCAGCCGGGTCGATCGGTAGCAAATATGTCGCGCGGGTGTTGGTCGCCGTCAAAACCAGTACTTCTGATAAAGGTGTTTGAGTAAACCGCTGGCTCTGTTGGCTTCTAATGAATCAGCCAGCTTCTGAGAAGTCACGGCCCTACGTTTCCCTGAAGAGTTTTGCCGAGTAATTCTCACATACATCTATTCAAATAGCCCGCAATGAGTACAAGTGAATCCGATGATCAGTCGTGCATCTTTGTGCACGCAACTCGAGCCCCTGCGGTCGACGTGCTTTCTCAGAACGTTTCTGTGGTACGCTTGCTCGCGGTATTGGCAACCGGGATCATTGGTTCGAAGGTGTACTTCAACTCGAACTTGGTCACCCGTTTGGAGTTAACTCAATTCAACACGTTCCTTTTCGTGGGCGTTTGTTCCGCGGCGATGTACTTGATATTGTTTCCACTTATCAAGTTAGGCCTCTCAAAATTGATAGCTTATGTTGTCCCACCGATTGAGGAAACCGAAGCGGTGACGGTTAGAAGTTGGCTTCTATCAGAGTCAGCAATCTTGCGGCAGTTCGATGGCTGGTCTCAGACGCTTTCCGCAACTGCAGTGAAATCCGTGGTCGAAGAAGACCATTGGATAACACTGACCTTTAAGTCACTGAGACAGGATCGATTGAACCTGAGTGATTTCTCTTCGAAAGAAGATTTTGAGGACGCGAAAAAGCTTCTCACTGACGCAATGGCCATCGACAAATGGGTTACTCAATCGCCCGAAAAGGTTGAAGGCGAGCTTTTGGCCTCAGGGAGTTATACGAAACGAGAACAAGCAGTCATGAGACGTTTTCCGTCTATGGAACGCGGCTCATGCAAAAGACGTTGGAACGTTGGCGTGTGTACGGCGTTAGCAATCGGTGCAGAGATGCTGTTGTCCGATTTCTTTTTAGAATCCGGAATCAGCGTGAAGAGCATTGCCAACGCTACCCTCTTCTCCGCTGTCCTGATTGGACCTACCTGCGTCGAGTTATATGCATCAAGATTTGCCGAACGCGGCCGTGAGTTTCGCTGGGGAGTATCTCCGGCGGGGCTTTCATTTTCAACGCTTCATCAAAACTACTACCAGACAAACTCCCTCAGATGGGAAAACTTGACCGAGGCAACCGAAATGGAAGAGGGACTGCTGCTGTCGTTCCAGCGGCCAGAGTTCAGCACCCTAATTCCGCGGCGCACCGTTTCACTGACAGAGTGGGATGAACTATTGAAACGCGTCCAACAGTATCGCGTTTGAAGCAGAATTAGAAATTGATTTTGACGTTCATCCACTCCCCGTCGATATCGCTGGCATAAGCTTTATAAAACTCGATGGCGGGCTTGTTCCAGTCAAGTACCTGCCACATCATGCCAGTGCAGCGCTGTTTTTTGGCTTGCTCGATTGTCGCTTCGAACAAGAGTCGCCCCGTCCCTTTGCTGCGGTGCGCCTCTTTCACGATCAGGTCTTCCAGATACAAACGCTTGCCCTTCCACGTCGAATAGCGGAAGTAGTACAGCGACATTCCCACGACAATTCCATCGTCTTCGGCAAGAATCGTCTCGAAGAGCGGATGCTCGCCAAAGCCATCGGCCACCAATTGATCGACCGTGTTAGTGACTTGATCAGCCGCTTTCTCGAAGACTGCCAGCTCGTTGACCAATTCCATTACAACCGGCATGTCGTCAACGGCCGCCATTCGTGTGCTGATCATTTGGACATTTCCATGATGTGTTTCACTCTAACGACCTAGCGACCAAGAGACTTTTCTCTAAAAAAGTCGAGCATAGGCGACAGAGTGATGCGTATAGAAGCGATGAAGCAAAAATCACTGCAGCCGAAACGTGATTACGCCCTCCCCGTTGTACCGCCTCAGCCCCTCTCCCAATGGAGGGGCCACAGTTTCAAATGTTCTCTCCGGCTTTTGCCGTGGTTGCCAGCCCTACCCTAGCGCGTCCTCAAGCCCCGTTTTTAGTTGGGACTCGATCAGACCTCGGAACGGCAGTGCGGCGAAAGGAAGTTGTCCGGTCAGTTGAACGTCGCTTTCACGTGGCTCCAATTTTCCGGCAATCTCCATTCCCATACCGTAAATTTTGAAGCTCAACGTGCCGTCGTCGTCCCATGTCTCTTCCACACTCGACACACCGTCCGGCATGTTTTCGCGCATCGTTTTCGAGAACGACTTGAGCTTTTCGATCGCTGCGGAACGGCCGTGCTCGTGCGGCACGGAAAATTGAAATGCTGCCATCTTCCGACCTACAGTGCTTTCCGCTCGAGCGCCGAATCATTCGGCATCGCCAAATTACTAACGATGCCGATTTTTGAAAGGGCGACCAATGAGAGGAAGGTAATGTCTACTTCCCACCAGCGATGGCCGTGTTTAGCAGATCGCGGATCAGCGTGGTGGTTGTTGTGCCAGCCCTCGCCGTTTGTTAGAAGCGCGAACAACCAGTTGTTGCGGCTGTCTTCGCGCGTTTCGTAGTTGCGGTAGCCCCACATGTGAGCCGCGCTGTTGATCGCCCAAGTCACATGCCAAGTGTAAATCGTTCGCATGATCACGCCCCAGAAGAAGCATTGCGCGGAACACTGAATCATTCCGGCAAGTGTGCCTTCAAAGATGGCTCCGTACAGAAAACCGGCAAGCGCAAAAGGAATTGTGTGGGCAATGTAAACCAGAATCCAATTCTGCCCCTTCTGCAGCCACATATAGTAGCGGTCCCGCATCAGGTCGCGGCAGTACTTATCAAATGCCGACACCGTACTCAACTCCCGGTTGTCGATAAACAACCAACCCATGTGCGCCCAAAATCCACTGACGTTGGGAGTGTGAGGATCCGGTTGGTGGTCGGAGTGCTGGTGATGAACGCGATGCACCAAAACCCATCTGGCCGGCGAGTCTTGGAAGCTGCATACTCCCAGCGTTGCCAGTGTGTATTCAAACCATTTCGGGCAATCAAAACCGCGATGCGTCAACAGCCGATGGTATCCGGCCCCGATACCCATTGATGTAAAAATGTAATTTCCGATCGGCAGAAACAGCAATCCCCAGATGCTGAAGAAATACGAGAAAAATGCGAGGGGAATCAGCAGGTGAAAGACGCCGACAGAAATCACGTACTCCCACAAGATCCGGCTGTGCTTGTCGACCATTTCGGGTTTGGGGACGCGCTTGCCGCGCACGGTATCTGTCTTTTCGACGTGGATGTCCTTGGCCTGTAAGTCCCTTTCGGACAGGTTCCCTTCATTTGTTTCTGTTTGCTTTACGTCAGTTGCCATAGCCGATACCGCGAGGATTCCCAAAATCTGCAAATTTCAATCGTTGCCCAGTTTACTACCGGCCCTGAATCGACGATACCGCAAAACGCCGGCGCTTTTATCTCACAATGTTGAATTGCAGTACAAATCGTGTGCTTTTTTTCGATTAACGGGACCTTAATCCGAACAGGCAATGGGCTTGGGGGCCCTATGTGTACACTGTAGGCGTGTCGTGAAATCTCGTTCTTTTATACAAATTAAAAATCGCAAAGCAAATAAGAAAGCTGCGCTTCAAGCGACGTTGTCAGATGGCCAAATTGACTCAATCGGTCTGCCGCTCAGGCGTCGCTTTGAAGAAATTGACTTTGCGTTTATTTGGATTCTGAGAGGCCCAACGATTCGACCAACTGCACATCATCAGTCATCGCGACTCCACCACTGACTCGATTGTTGAAGTAGATCGTGGCAGTTTTTGCACTCGAACCCGTCGTAAACTCGACGCTCTTACAATGATTGCCAGGCAAGAAAAACCTTACGTCAGCCCTTGGGCCTCCGTAGTCCTTTGCTCCCAAGTAAGCATTGAACCATTTGTCCCTCTCGTTCGTTCCGGGCGTTTTTACCCAAGCAGACAAAACGTACGTCGTGTTGGGCCTTACATCGACGACTTGTTCAATCTCACCCGCGTGTTGCAATTCGGCAGCGTACTTCCCCCAGTGTTTGTTCGTTGTAATGACTGCGGTCCCCGTCCAAGGATATTCCACTTCTTCAGGTCTAACACGCGACCATCAAATTCATCGCTGACAGATTCATTAAAAGTCCAATTGCCGGTGTTCGCGGGATCAGATTTCGGCAGCAGCGTGTCGGCGCTAGACCTCGGCATCGCCTGTAGCGCAGTGATACAAAAGCAAGCAACCAGAAAACCGTATTTCATCAATCGTTCCTTGAGGAGTTATTGACGGACCGCTGACATGCCGTCCGAGGTCACGCCGCACGGGGGCACGCCGTTGGCGGAACCCCGTGAGGCTCCACCAAATCTGTCAGACCACAGTGGAATACACCGTCTATTCACCTAAAACCCGCGGTACTTGCCGATGTGGACAGCCCAATTCAAAAAAGGCGAAAAAGTAACTCTTGAGCACCATGTACCTTTGAGAACGGAGATCCCCCGGTTCTCTGTTGCCTTCGATCAAAATAAAATACAATGTTCGCAGATGGGATTTTGGGCTGGTTTACAATTTCGAACGTATACCAGTGCTCACCCAATGTTCCACGAAACTCACCTCACCCAATCGGTGCCGCGACCGGTTACAGACAACCGCTCCCCATAAACCAAGTGCTATCGACCAAGTGCTATCTGACAAAATGGGTGGCACGCTGTCACAGCTCAATTTTTCAATATGATGTACTAACGGATTGCTTCTTTTCATCCCATTGATCGTAAATGCCTACCTCCCCATTTTCAATTGACGTTAAATCTTGCTCTGCACTATGGCTACGGCATCGTGTGGTTCTTGTCATATGTGCTCTCATCGTCTGTCTCGGGACGGGATGTGACCGAGACGCCTCCAACGGCGTCGGCTTTGGCATCTCAGATAAAGAATCTCACGAACTATCGGAACCAGCTCAACCGGAGAAGGATCTTTTCGCGGAACTGATTCTGAGTAACGAACAACAACAATTACTGGAGTCGTTGACTCGCAAACTTGAGCGACTGAAAGGGTTTGTCAGAAGCTACATTCGCGGCGGCAGTGAGATGCCGATTCGTGACACGCCTGCATGGGTCGATAGCCGTTTCGCCGCCACGGGGCTCAATTGGGGAGGTTTCTCCAACCGATTTCGAGACGACTCAACGACGATTGAGCGTTGGCAGACCAATGAAAAAGCATCCGTGTTCGAAGGAGCAAACGCTTTCGGGAAGTTCGTCGACGACAGCTTCGCTGTTTGGGGGCGATCTAGCGAATTCCTCCTGGAACTCAAACCGTACTCAACGAAGTGGCTTGACGAACAACTAGAAACCAGATTGGTAGCAGAAATCTACGGACTAACTGCCGAAGGCGTTGGACAGCAAGCCACCGCGATCTGGGTAACACGTTGGCAAGTCGACTCGCAACGCAAAGAGCTAACGCTTGTCTCTGTCAAAATATTGGCCCAGGAACAAATCGTACTTCAGGTTCCCGAAGGTCGATTGTTTCACGACTGTACCGAGTCGATTCTATCTCCGACTCGATTAATGAAACAACAACTGTCATATGGCTTGGACCAATGGGCCGCTCGGATTCCGGGCCTCGATGTGGTTGGTGACCAAGGGGTTGCCGTTGGCGATATCGACGGTGACGGACTGGATGATCTCTATGTTTGCCAGGCTCACGGTCTGCCAAATTTGCTGCTGATACAAAATCCGGACGGTTCGGTTAGCAACAAGGGCGAAAAGGCTGGCGTTGACTTGCTGGACCATTCGCGCGGCGCGCTAATGGTGGACTTGGACAATGACGGCGATCAGGATTTGGTGATCACTACTGACAAGAGCTTAGTGCTGATGTCCCAGAAACGCGACGGCGAGTTCCAACTAGAACATGAAATGACGATCGGCCAAAATGGCCACAGTATTTCCGCCTCAGATTACGATCAAGACGGTGACTTGGACTTGTTTGTCTGCAAACATCGGTCGATCAAATCAACTCCTAGTCTGATCACCATTCCCGAATCGCGTTTCGATGCCATGACAGGCGGTAGGAATGTGCTACTTCGAAATGACGAGGGATGGAACTTCGTAGATGTCACTAGCCAAGTCGGATTTTCCCCAGCCGAAAATCAACGGTACAGTCGATCTGCGGTATGGACCGACTACGACTTGGACGGCGATCAGGACCTCTATGTC
Organism: uncultured Pirellulaceae bacterium; assembly: GCA_938003615.1. Classification (GTDB taxonomy): domain Bacteria; phylum Planctomycetota; class Planctomycetia; order Pirellulales; family Pirellulaceae; genus Mariniblastus. The sequence goes on from CALKXO010000496.1 coordinate 10,891, forward strand.
GCCAATGAATGGTCAGACGATCAACTATTTCGCAATGACGAAGGCTGGTTCAGTGAAGTCAGCACTGCACTTGGTATGAGTGTTCCTGCGCAGCATCGCAGCGTCTCGACAGGCGAATTCAATTTGGACGGCAAGCCGGACTTGTTTGTCGCAACCGACTCTCCATTAGCGGCATGGCAACGACTATCCGGGGACGATTTGGACATAGAAAAAGGATCGGCTGAGGACGCGGCTCGCGAATCGGTGTTGGGAGAAAACCAAATCTGGTTTTCTAAAACCGTTACCGGAGGCGCCACCGGCGAACAGCCAGGATTCGATTCGTTTTTCTTGCGAGCGCCAATTTTCTCTGCTGAATCCGCGTTCGGTTCTGCTGCGGCAGACATCAATAACGACGGGTTGGATGATGTGATTGTCACCAATGGTTATTTGAGTCGTTATTCATCAGACGATATCGGCGGCCTCTTTTATGCGAACCTGTTCACCGGTGAAGCGCGTGGTAAATCGGCTGCCGGTGTCGTTCCCTCACGTCCAATCGAAAATGACATGCTAGGTTTGGTTCGATCAGGAACGTCCGCCTTCGGCAACCAACGCAATCGTTGCTATTTAAGTATCGGCAACCTTGGGTTTTCAAATTTCTCTGGCGTTTCTGGACTCGACTTTTTGGAAGATGCCAGAGCTGTGGCAACAACCGACTGGGACCACGATGGAGATGTCGACGTCATCATGACATCGCGCAACGGACCCCAGCTACGCATTCTTTCCAACGAAAACACGAAACAGAACGGCTATCTGCATTTCAAATTGATTGGAACCACCTCCAATCGTGACGCCATCGGAGCACGAGTCGAACTTTTCTTGGCCGGTCGCGATGCCCCGCTAGTAAAATTCGTTAGTGCAGGATCTGGAAATCTAAGCCAATCTTCCAAGCGTCTGTTTTTTGGTTTGGGCGATAAGACGAGAATCAATAAAGCTGTTGTGACGTGGCCCGATGGAAAACAACAGACATTCGAAAAACTGATTCCCAACACACGTTACACCGTTACCGAAGGCGACGAAAAACTTGCCGAGACAAATAACGAACGATTTGAGCTAGTGCTTGAACGATCGAATCTCGAACGTGGAATCAAACTTCCGCCGCTTTCGGTGGCGCGGTTTCGCCCGAAGTCTTGGCTTCCGAACATCGAGTACATGGCCGCTGACAAGAAATGGTATTCTGTGTCTCCGGTCAACGACGCGTTTACAACCATCGTTGTATGCGATGACAGCCCCGAATCGAAAAAAGCAATCAACAAGATCGTCGCTAACGCTTCCGCTTGGGATAAAGAAAATCTAGATGTGGTTGTGGTGTTCGCGGACCGCAATGCCAACAGCGATGAAGCTCGCCTAGAAAATGCGAAACAGTTTTTTGGAACTGAATTGCCATTTCGCTGGGGAGCCGCGCCGCTGTCCTCGATCCAGAAATTGGAATACTACTCCGGCCATTGGTTCTCCAACCAACAGTTGCCGCGGCTTCCTTTTGCACTATCCATGACGCCGTACGGACAAATCGCCTCGTTTCATTTCTTGGATAGCACAAAACAGACCGAAGCACTTCCTCTCGAATTGGCCAATTTGGCCGAAGGAAAAGATGCTGCGGCCGATGACGGTCGAGGGGTTTGGATAAACCGGTATCGCACTGAGGATTTCTCTCGACTAGTTGCTCAATTCCGCACCATGGGAATGGAGCGGTCGGCTGACGAAATGTTCTTTCGGTCACGACCTCACATGGCTTCGCAACTGACACACCACGCCGCCGAACTTACCGCCGATGGTGACCTGAGTCAGGCGATGCGATTTTACAATCGCGCGATCAAGCTCTTCTCGGGGCATGTCCCTGCGTTGGTGGGACGTGGAGATCTTATTCGCCAACAGACGCTTAACCTTTCCGAAGACGAACTAAGTCTGAAAGTTCAGCAACTAGACGAAGCGGCGCTCAGTTTTTCCGCCGCGCTGGCGCTCGACCCGTTCAACACTCAGGCGATTATCGGAAAATCGAGTGTGATGATCGACAAGAACGAGACTTCGGCGGCGATCGCCGAGTTGGCCGGGTATCTAGCAATTGATCCCACGCGAGCCGAGATCCATGCGATTCTGGGCCGGTTGTACTTTTCAAAACGAGATTTTAATTCGGCTGCGAAACACTTGCTGGCTGCTTACGAACTCCGGCCGACTCTACCCTATGTCGCGGGCGACTTGGGTTACCTTTACCTTTCCAGCGGACAAGCAAAACTTGGAAGAAAGTTCTTGAAGTTGTCGCATCGACTTCAGCCAAGCGACCGAGATGTACTAAAGCACCTCGCCGAAGCCGAGTTTGCGACCGGTAACTTTACCGAAGCTGTCGGGCTGCTTACCCGTACACTCAAGGCATACCCCAATCATCGTCGATCCAAGCAATTGTTGGCATGGTTGCTGGCGACCAGCCCTTTTGAGGAAGACCGCAACGGCGGACGAGGGCAGAGGCTGATTAAGCCATTGGTGATGATGATGGGCGACCGATCTCCGACGACACTCGAAGTCTACGCTGCCTGTTATGCGGAAACGGGAGATTTTGATCAGGCCGTACGACATCAGGAGAAAGCAATCGAGCTAATTCGTGCTGACAAATCGGAAGACAGGTACTCCGAAACACAAAAAAGTGGAATGGTCTCCCGTCTGGAACTCTATAGCCGCAAACGTCCGTATCGGACAGCAGATCTGATGCAGATTCCCATCGCGACCAAAACGAAAACCAAGGTCAAGTAAGCTCCAAGGTCAAGTAAGCTCTAAGGTCGGGTAAGCTCTAAGGTCGGGTAAGCTCCAAGGTCGGGTAAGCTCCAAGATCAAGTAAGTCAACTTCTTCTTCCATCGCAATATCTTTGCTATACTTGCGTTATGCAACACGATCTGATTCTGGGCACGGCCGGCCATATTGACCATGGAAAGACTTCGCTGATCGAAGCGCTCACCGGGACGGCTACCGATCGACTTCCTGAGGAGAAAAAGCGCGGTATCACCATCGAACTGGGATACGCGTTTCTCGATCTCGAACCATGGAAAATTGGCGTCGTCGACGTTCCGGGCCACGAGAAATTCGTCCGCCAAATGCTCTCCGGCGCGACAGGAATGGATGTCGCGATGCTTGTCGTCGCCGGCGATGATTCTGTGAAACAGCAGACCATCGAGCATCTTGATATTTTGCGGATGCTGAACTTGCCCGCTGGAGTAATCGCTCTGACCAAGTGCGATTTGGTCGAAGAGGACTGGCTGGACATGGTGGAAGAGGAGATCCGCGCTCGAGTGGCAGGTTCGTTCCTTGAAAATGCCACCATCGTGCGTTGCAGCAGCAAGACTGGAGAGGGCATTGAGAAACTGAAGGAGGAAATCGTCTCTTGCTGTGAAAAAGCATCCGTAAGCCGAGAAGCGGCCGAAACATCCCCGTTTCGGATGGCCGTTGATCGCAGTTTTACCATCGAAGGCCATGGGACGGTTGTGACCGGCAGCGTCGCCAGCGGCCACATCACAGTCGGCGACCAATTACAGATTCAACCCGGTGACATCGAAGTGCGTGTAAGAGGAATTCAAAACCACGACCACGCTTCGCAAACCGTTTCGCGCGGCCAGCGTGCGGCAATCAATCTTGCGGGAATCCACCACCAGAAAATTGGTCGAGGCCATGAATTGACGGCGACCGGATTCCTACGTCCTTCTTCGATGGTGCTGGTCGAAATCCAATTACTGAGCGATCTTAAACGCCCCCTGAAAGATCGTTCCAAGGTGCGCTTCCATATTGGCACCGCAGAAATTCTGGCAAACGTCAGGTTGATGAATGGGGGCACAACCTCGTCCGACAAGACGATTGAACCTGGCGGTACGATTGAACCTAGCGGTGCGATTGAACCTAGCCGTAGAGGCTTTGCGCAGTTGTACCTCAATGAAGACGCGGTTGCGGTCTACAACCAGCCATTTATTCTTCGTTCTGAATCGCCCGTTATGACAATCGGCGGCGGACGAATCCTGCACCCCAACCCTGTACTGCTAAAAAGACCAGACGACATTGATCTGAAACATGTCGCCGCGATGACCAGCCCCGATGCGGCCACCAGAGCGTCATCAAGTATCTATCTGTCGGCAGAGGTTGAAGGCAACGGGCAACGCCAATGGGACGAAAGTGACCTGCCGCGCATCGCCGGCGTCGATGCGACGATTGAGATGGTGGCCAGTTTGATCGAGAACGGCGAACTGCTGCAAATGAAGCTGACACAATCTCGCAATTTGGAGATCCATCGTGACCGATTGAATCAAGTCGCCAACCGAATCATCGCGAAACTTGAGACACTCCACGAACAGTTCCCACTGCGGTTTACGCATCCCAGAAACGTGCTGGAGAATAGTTTTCAGTACTTGAACCAACCAGAGGTGCTGGCGGCGGCGGTGGACCTATTGAAAAAGCAAAAAACGATCACCGCCAACGTCAGTTCGATTGGGCTCGCCGGTCGCGGCCCAAAACTGTCCAAGGGCCAGAAGCTCTTGTTTGCTTCGCTGATTGACCAAGTCAAATCCAGCGGACTTCAGGGACCAACGGTGAAGAAACTGGAGCAAGACGCGACAAAAAACAAAGATTCGGTGGCTGAACTTTTGTCGATGGCATGCGAAAATGGAGACATGGTGCGGTTGGAACCGGACGGTTTCTACATTCATTGCGATACAATGACATTGGTGAAGCAACAATTAGCCGAAGCGATTCGGGCTACCGAAGGCGCTACCGATGGTTTAACGATTAGCGACATCCGACAAGTGTTGGGCGTGTCGAGAAAATACTCAGTACCGCTGTGTGAGTTTCTGGACAAAATCGAGTTTACGCGGCGTGTTGGCGACAAACGTATTCTGTTTGAAACAACATAGGATCACAAGAACGATCGATTTAAGTGTTGCTGGTGGACGATTTGTTTGATGATAATCTTGGATTGAAACGACATGGCTAATATTTTTCGTAACATCCCGTCAGTCAATCAACTGCTGGAAAGTCCGCAGCTGAAAAAAATGGTGGAGCAGGTCAACCACAAGGTAGTTGTCGACGGTGTTCGCACCTTCATTGATGATCTGAAAGAGAAAGTTCAGGAGGCGGCGGAGGACATTGAAATTCCTACGCCCGCAGATATGGCCGACCACATTGCGGATTGGCTGACGCGCGAAGATCAGCCAGCATTGCGGTCAGCGATCAACGGAACAGGAATCATTCTTCACACGGGATTGGGACGCGCTCCACTGTGCAAAGCCGCGATCGATGAAGTAGCGGCGATCAGTTCCGGATACGCCAGCGTCGAAATCGACATGCACAGCGGCCAACGAAGCCAACGTGTCAACGCGGTCCAACGACTGTTGTGCGAACTGACAGGCGCTGAAGCGGCGGTTGTGGTCAACAACAACGCTGCCGCCACCATGATCACGCTGGCCTCGATGGCTGGCGGTAAAGAAGTCATCGTTTCGCGCGGGCAGCTGATCGAAATTGGCGGAAGCTATCGTTTGCCCGATGTCATGGAATGTAGTGGTTGCAAACTGAAGGAAGTTGGAACGACGAACAAAACGCGAAAATCGGATTACGAAAATGCGATCCATGAAGAAACCGGCGCGCTGCTGAAGGTTCACCCCAGCAATTTTGAGATCGTTGGGTTTACAGCCACCGTAAGTACTCGAGAGATGGTAGAGGTTGGCCGGAAACACGGTGTACCAGTGATCGACGATGTGGGAAGTGGCGCGTTGATCGATTTCTCAAAATATGGCCTCGACGACGAACCGGTGGTCAGTCAGAGCATTGCCGATGGCGCCGACGTCGCACTTTTCAGCGGCGATAAACTGATTGGTGGTCCTCAATGTGGCATCATCGTCGGCAAGAAGATGTACATCGACGCGATTCTTGCGAATCCACTGATGCGAGCCATGCGAGTCGGAAAAATGACGTTGGCGGCGCTTTCTGCGACGCTAAAGCAATACCGAAACATTGACACGGCGGAGCAATCGATTCCGCTGCTTACGATGTTGTCCACGCCGTCAGCGAATCTGAAAATGCGTGCCGAAAAGATATCGGCGCAGGTCAGCGGATTGGGGAACGTGGGGCAGTGCGAGGTCATTGAATCCCGCGCCATGTTGGGGGGCGGAAGTCTCCCCACGCAAGAATTGCCAAGCTTTGCCATCGCGGTGCCGGTGGAAGGCCGTTCGGCCAACTGGATCGCTCAGAAGTTACGCGACGCAGAACCCGGCGTGATAGGCAGAGTTCATAAGGACCGTTTCATGATCGACATGCGAACTGTATTTCCGTCACAGGACGCGTCACTGGTGGGAGCCATTGAGACGCTCGCCGGCGAAACAGACGCCGCTTAAGTGCGCTGCTTAATTGCGCTGCTTGCGGAGATACCATCTCGACGTATCAACGCGGACACGGAATTGAAGGTATAACAAAAAAACGCACCGCAACAGAAAACCGTCACGATGCGCTACCTACTCAAATTCGAGGCCTAAGTTTTCACTTGGGCCATTTTTTTACATGCCTGGAGCGAATGAGTTTCCAGTCTTCAGCGTCCAGCGTGTTCCAAAGTCGGTATTCTGACGAGAGAATTTGCTGTTGCTGGTCGTTGTGATCGACTGAACCGCCTCTGGATTCACATCGGCCTTGCCCCAGTCAGTGCTCAGCTTGAGCATTGGCAGAGTAGGAACGCCAGTCAGAACGTCGCCGTCGACAAAAACAACCACTGCAGAATCGTCTTCATCAGTATGAAGCTTGATACCTGCGATTTGTTCCATCGGAATAACGACCTCGCCGAATTTAGTTGTCATCGTAATTTCCGAGATCTCGTCCAGTTCTCCAGCCAACGACTTCACGTCGCTCAGGCGAATGAACAGCATGTCTTCGCTGATGATCTTGCTGACCACCGCGGGTGCGTCGTACTTCAGAAGAACACGTGAAAAGCCGTTCTCTTTGGCAGGAATACGAACGGGCTGGCCTTTAATTTTCGCAATCAATTCGTTGTCTAGGATAATGACCGCATCGCTGCCATTGCGAACGACATCGATGTCCAACTCGATCGGAGTCTTATTTTTACTGTCGTCGTAACGTAACTCGATATAGCCAATCTTGCTGCGAGCAGCTTCGCTGACTTCAGATTTGAGACTGCCAGACGACTTCAGATTTATCAGATACTCGTTGTTCAATGTCAACGAGTAGCGATCTTGCGCGAGGGCCGACGAAGACAGGACTAAGACAGCAACAACGGCTGACAGAAGAAGGGACTGCTTTTGAAACATGGAAGCTCCAGAGAGTTACTTGGGTTTTGAATAGGTTTATTTGCCGCGATGATGTAAGACCGCGGTGTGCCGCAGCCATCATGGTTGTGTTCTGGATAGCTACTGAGGGAAGAACCAGAAGTCACTTCCAGCTTCAGGCGTTCCGTTTTGAGGCAAAGGTTGCCCTTGCTCAATGGGTTGCGGGTTTTGGATCATGTCTCCAAGGCTACCGATCGGATGTTCACCAATAAGCATTGATTCATCCATAAGCATTGATTCACCCATAAGTATTGATTCACCAAAGAACGGTCCGAAATTTTGATCCATTGGCATCATCTCGACCGGTTGCATGGAAGCATCGAAAGGCTGCATCAACTGGTCAACGGCCTGATCGAAGATTTGCTGGCCAGTGTACGGATCGTAGCCCTGTCCAATCGGCTGGTTCAATGGTGCAGGAACAGAGTCAATACGTTGACCGTTTGGAACGTATGCATTGCTCATTGGGTGCAAGTGGCTTTGCAACGGCGAGTAGACTGGCTGCTGCATCATTGGCTGCGGAATAGAAATCTGCTGAGGAATCGCCATTGGCATTGAGTTGGAATCAGCGGACATTGGCGTCGCCATATCGACGGGCTCCATCGGCATGCTTGGCATCATCACACTTGCACTAGGAGCAGTAGTGGCTGCGGAGGCTGGTTTTGAGATGCTGACAATGTCTGCAACGGCTAGATCTTCCAAACCCCAGCGACTGTTGATCGTAATGTTTCTGAAAGCGATCTTTCCTGAAAGCTTGTCGCCGTTCTCCAGCTGGACGCTGGCGCGCCCATCGTCTTCAAATGTAATTTGCGAGACGTCGTCTAAATCGACGTCAATCTTACCCAGCCCCGACTTAATGGTGAACTCTTTCATGTCAGCGATGCGTCCTGTCAACGTTTTGGCGTTGTCTAGGTTGGTTACAAATACGGCGCTGTCATCCTTGGTGGCTTTTCGTGATGGTGTCGAATTGCCTGGCCGGTACTGAACAACAATGCTCGAGAAACCAGACTCGTAGATCTTCAGTTCAACAGGCTGGTAGTCGATTTGTTCCATGGTTGAATCATCGATTTGTACCGCAACGGTTCCGTTTCGGCGATCGACATCATTGAACAAAATCGCGGATTCGTCTTTAAATCGTACGGGTCGTTTCAAAATTACCGAATCGACGCGGTCACTCAAATGTGGCGGAATTGCCATCTTGATAAATCCCGTTTGCTTGAGCGAAGCGACATACGCGTCTTGCAGTTCGATCACAGCAGAGACTCGGTCCTGTTCCGCAGCCGCTTGGGCTACGGAGGTGCTCAAAACAGGGCAGGCCAAAGCAAGCAAGCAAATTAGATTAATTTTCATGGCGACGAACCTTCACAGAAGCAATAAGAATCAGCTAGATCAAGAATTAGGGCTAGGTCGTGTTCGCAATGGAACGCAGATTTCAGGTGATAAAACGCTACAGGCATCAAAACCCCCGAAAGCAATGCCAACCAATAATATATGTATAAAACAGCCCCCCGCTTACACGGAGCTGACTGATCTAACACACAATCGATCTCTAGTTATTTGAGAATCGTGGAGCAGTGGTTGTGCTTCGCGGGGCGCTTGTTGGTGCCTTCGAGAACCGCCACTTGCGCTTACCAGCGGTCATGTCCGAAAAGAACTTAGCGTTCTTGGTAGTCGTGACAGACTCGATCTGAGCCGTATTAACGTGAGCTGCACCCCAGTCAGTCTTCAGCTTAATTTGGTCAAGAACAACTTTACCGGTGATCAGGTCGCCGTTCTTGAATGCGATAACAGAAGAATCAGAGGCATCTGCGTGAAGCTTGATGCCATCAATTTTCGAGAAAGGAATCGCTACTTCGCCGAAGCTTGTTGTCACCTTCATGTCGACCATCTCAACAAGCGCACCTGATAATTCGCGGTCTTGCGAAAGATTGACGAACAGCACAGTTCCGTTGTCGGGACCGGCGACTTCTTGTGCAGACGCGACACCACCCATAAGGAAGGGCGTCAGCAGAGCCGCGAAAGCGACTTTTTTGAGTAGTTTAATCATCGAAAAAAACTCCAGATATCTATATTGTGTGGATGCGGTGCGTAGGTTCGCAGGCAAAAAATTTCAGCCCTCAATATAGTTCGCTTACGAATGGGAACAAACCATTTTGTCCGAAAACCCTTGAGAATACGGTCGTGGGACTACCCAATCGGTATATCCGTCACAGTCTGTATGGCAGACTTGGCGTTATTTAGGATTAGTCACGAAATAACTTCCCGATTTCAGATGGCCTCGGGAATGGCAGTATAGTTCCATTGTGGCAGGTGCTC